>JAAUQO010000006.1 GCA_012032775.1 Oscillochloris sp.
GTGTTCAGCTCGTTTCGCAATTGGGTACTTGCCGCCGGCGCCACCAGGCCGGGGATGAGCCTGGCCGCGATCGCGCTGAACCCTGTTCTTCCACCAGGCGTGCATTGGCCTCACGTGCCGCCTGCGCTTCGATACTATCAGGCCCGGCTTTGGTATCACACAACATAAGGGCGCGGACCCGATCGCCATGGCGGCGCAGAAAGGCAAAACCGATATAGCCGCCCATCGACAGCCCGCCCAGGATCACATGTTCCAGATTCAGGTGATCAAGCAGCGCCGCCAGATCATCGGCATGTTGATCCATGGTGTACATGCCGGGCGGGGCCTCGCTATCGCCGAAACCACGCAGATCAGGCGTAATCACCCGATAGCGGTCGTGCAGTGCCGCCACCTGGGCCTGCCAGATCTTTCCGTTGAGCGGAAAGGCATGCACCAACAATACCGCCGGTCCGTCGCCGCTCTCTTCATACTGCATCAGAATGCCGTTCACCTGAGCTTCCATCGGGCTTCTCCTTTGAGCAGGAAGTGGTAGAATAGGTGTGCGATTCGAGGCGTGAGCGTCTTATTCCGGGTTTCTTTGATGCAACTTGTATTCCGTCGCGCCAATCGCTTCGCTAAAACAGGTTTGTGTGGCTCTGAACGAGCCGCAGGCGCGCGAACAGTTTCGGTATTGGCGTGCCGAATATCGAAACCTGTGTACCCTGTATCGTAATTCATGACGGATCTCGACACAAAACTCGATCTGCTTGCCGACGCCGCGCGCTATGATCTTTGCCAGACTTATGCGCGCCCTGGGCGCAAGTATACGCCACGCCAGGCAAGTTGGGCGGCGCCCGAATCCGACGACGCCGATCGGCGCAATCGGCCGGTGTTTCGGATTTTGATGAGCAGCGAGTGTGCCTGGAATTGCGCCTATTGTCCGCTGCGGGCCGCCAATGATCTGCCGCGCACGGCCCTTGAGCCGGAAGAATTGGCGACGGCATTCCTGCCCCGCTATGAATCCGGCGCCGTGCAGGGGTTATTTGTCTCCACCGCTGTGCATTCCGATGTGGCTACCGCCGTCAATCGCATGCTCGATGGGGTGGAGTTGTTGCGTACCCGCCACGCCTATCAGGGTTATGTGCATGTCAAACTGCTGCCCGGCACTGCGGCAAGCGATGTGGAGCGCGCCGCCCGGTTGGCCGATCGGCTTAGCCTGAATCTGGAGGCGCCGAATGCCGATCGGCTGGCCCGCATCTCGCCCGAACGGCGTTGGGATACCGATCTGATCGAGCGATTGCGCTGGGCGCGGGATTGGCAGCGCGAGGGTGGCATGCTCGGCGCGGGCCTGGCGACGCAGTTTGTGGTCGGCGCCGCCGGCGAACGTGATCGCGAGATTTTGAATGCCGGCAGCTGGCTTTATCGCGATTTTGGTTTGCGGCGCGTCTATTTCGGCGCCTTCCGCCCGGTTGTCGGCACGCCGCTGGAGGATGGCGAGCGGACGCCGGCCGTGCGGGTGCAACGGCTTCAGCAGGCCGACTGGTTGCTACGCCGGTATGGCTTTCTGCAGGGTGAGTTGCCGTTTGCCCCCGACGGCGATCTGCCGCTGCATATCGACCCGAAACTAGCCTGGGCCCTTGGCCGTCCCGAGCAGTTTCCGCTCGAACTCAATACCGCTTCCGCCGAACAGTTGCTGCGTGTCCCCGGCCTCGGCCCGGTTAGTGTCGAGCGGATCATCCGACTGCGCCGGATCGGGCGTTTCCGCGAGCGCGAACATCTCTTTAATCTTGGCCCTCAGGCTCGCAAAGCGCTCGACTTCGTCACCTTCGACGGGCGCTACTTTGGCCGCTCACGCATCGATCTGGAGCGTGTGTACGCGCCGAAGCCCGTGGTGGAGCAACTGACGTTATGGTGATGCAGCTCGGTCATACGAGGTTGCGCCGTTTGATCACGGGGCTGATCGGCCTTGGGCTGTGCCTCGCCTTTGGGCAGGCTGCACCGCGCAGGTTACGTCCTGTGAGTGGACAAACCCTCATCGAACTCCTCGTCGTCGGTCGTGGCCAGCCAGGGCGGGTGCGGGATCGGGTCGAAATCCAGCAAGCGCTTAAGGCCCCCTGCCGCGCCGATCGCCGTCAGTGCCGTTGCCCACGGTGCAGCCGGGCAACTCAACCGGCGTCCGGCCTCGTCTTCTTGCGGCGGCGCCTGTTCTTCCAGGCGTGCCAACAACTCGTTTGCCCGTTCGGCCTGGCCTAATTCAAGTGCCAACAGGTAGCTAAAGCCGAGGACAAGCGTGGTGCGGGCGGCAGGTTGTTCAAGGGTCGGCCAATGCCGTTCCGCCAGACGCTGGGTTACGTCCGGTGCCAGCGGCGCCAGCAGCGCCAGGCTCCAGGCGTCGTTGAGCGGATCGCCGCCGAATGAGGCGCGCGCCGCTTCAGATCGTATGTGCCGGCAAAGACGCCCCGCCCAAACATCCTCGGGCCACGCAGGGCGATCCGTTCTTCCAGCGCACTCAGCCAGCGATCACCGGCGCCGGCGTGATCACCGCCGAATGCGCGATCACTCAGGTGTAGCGCCCAGAGCACATGCAGCATCTCGTAGGGCAGTGCCACTGTGCCGTAAGACGGAACTCCGCCGTCGGGCCACTCACGCATGCGCCGCACCAGTGTCGCCGTCAGATCGGCTGGTGGGTAGCGGAAACAAAAATCACTCAACCAGCGCAATTCTACCGGCTCGTCTTCCGGCGGCGCAATGCCCAGCAATGCACGTAAGCTGTAGATCGCGGCGAGCTGGCCGGCGAATCCGGCATTTCCCTCGCTGATCGGATCGGGCAACAACCCGGCTCGCTCGGCAACCAGGGCTGCATCGGCCCAGATCCGGCGTTGACCCAGGCGCGCACTGATGGCTGTCAGCCCGGCCAACCCGCGCTCGCGCTCCGCAGCATCGGCCTCCGGTGCGCAGGCCAGAATCACTAATGCCAGCCCGGTAAAAGTCAGTTGATCACGCAGCGAGGTTGTCCGGCTGCCGGGATCGCCTAGATCAAAACCTTCCCAGCGATTCGGCGGCTGTTCCGTCAGTTGCGCGAAATAATTCAAATATGCAGCACATGGTTCTGGTAACATATTTAGGCTTCGAGCGTTGATTGCAACGCCGCGATGAATCGTTCATTCTGCTCTTCGGTTCCAAAGGAGACGCGGATCAGCCCCGGCAAGCCCCAGCCGGCCAGCGGCGTAACGGCGAAGCCGCGCTCGCGTAATCCGGCCGTTACGGCTGCATCATCGCCGACGGCAAACGCTACAAAATTCGTCTCACCGGCGATCGGCTTCAGCCCCAGCCCACGTAACCTATGCTCAAAAAATGCCCTGCTGGCGATCGCATGTGCCCGTGAGCGCTCCAGGTGCTCGTCGTCGTCCAATGCGGCGATCCCGGCCACTTGCGCCGGCAAACTGACATTGAAGACCGGGCGCACCCGATCGAGATAACCGATCAACTCGGGGTGGGCGTAGCCATAGCCCAGTCGCAGCCCGGCCAGGCCGTGGATCTTGGCGAAGGTGCGCAGCAAGATCACGTTCTTGCGCCCGGCCCGCAACTCCGGTAGCAGATCCGGATAATCGGTTCGGGTCGCAAACTCGACATAAGCCTCATCCATCACAATCAGCACATCATCCGGCACGGCCGCCAGGAACGCCTGCACCTCCGCAGCCCCAACGGTTGCGCCGGTGGGATTATTCGGGTTGCAGACGAACACCACGCGGGTGCGTTCCCTAAGGGCGGCTGCCATTGCCGGCAGATCGTGGCTGTGGTTGCGCAACGGCACCTGCACCGCCCTTGCGCCCAGCTCACGGCTGCGGATCAAATAACTGATAAACGTCCCGCTTGCCATCAGCGCCTCGTCGCCCTCGCCCAGCAATCCCAGGCAGATCAGCAGCAGTAACTCGTCGGAGCCGTTGCTACAGATCACATGTTCCGGCCCCAGGCCCACCTTTGCCCCAAGGGCGCTGCGCAGCGCCAGAGCGCCCGCATCAGGATAGCGGTGGATCTCGCCGGCGATCGCTTGAAATGCCGCGATCGCCTTTGGTGAAGGGCCGAGCGGATTCTCATTCGACGACAGCTTGACCAATTCGGCCGACGGCCCGGAAACTAACTTCGCCGGCTTATAGGCCGGGAGCGACTGAATATGTTCTTTGTAGTGCATTTGTCGTGCTCACCAGATTTCGCATATGCAGGATGCATTCGGCAATTTCGCATGCTGCCGTTCGCATTGATCTAAGGCTGGCTCAGCGGCAGCGTGAACGAAAAGATACTACCGGCGCTATCATTGCTGTCAACCCAGATTTTGCCGCCGTGCATCTGCACAAACTGCCGGCTCAGATACAGGCCCAGCCCCAGCCCTTCGGCGCGCTGGCCGCGGGCCCGGAAATAGCGCTGGAACAGCTTTGCGCGTTGCTCAACCGGCACCCCGGCGCCAGAGTCGATCACACTGATCAATGCGGCGGAGGCCTCGTCATCGCCCAGTTCACTCGATCGCGCGCGGCGCAACCGCACCGTAACCGGACTTTCGGCCGGGCTGTACTTGATCGCGTTGCCCACCAGGTTGGTGATCACCTGCCGAATCCGCAATGGATCGCCCTCAACCTCCAGCGCATCGTCGTCGCTCTCAAGAATCAGTTCACGGCTGCCTGCCGCCGGACGCTGTTGATCGAGAACCTGGCTGATCAGCGAAACCAGTTCGGTCGGTTGGATTTGCAGATCAAGTTGCCCGGCGTCGATCCGTGAGACATCGAGCAGGTTATCGACCAGTCGCAACATATGCGAGACCTGCTGCGACAAAATCGTCAATCCGTGCAGATCACGCGGATCGGCCTCGTTGCGTTGTTTCTCGCGTCGCAGCAACAGATCGGCGTAGCTGCGCACCGCCGCCAGCGGACTACGTAATTCGTGGGCTGCTACCGCCAAAAACTCATCTTTGGCCCGCTCGACGCGCTGGCTGGCGGTAATATCGCGGAAAACAACCACCGCGCCTTCAATCGTGCCGTTATCGGTACGTGCCGGTGCGCCGGAAAAACTCATCACCGTCTCATCTCCGCTCACGCCCCGTAAAATCAGCCGATAATCCTGAAAAATCTCGCCCGAAAGCGCTCGGGCAAACGGCAGTCGATTCAACTCCAATGGCGAACCGTCGATCTCACGCATACGGTAGAAATCGGGCATCTCGGCCAACGGCTGCTCGAACGGCAACGAATTCAGGCCCAGCAATGTCAGCGCCGCTTCGTTAGCCAGTGTCAGCCGACCGCGCGAATCACAGAGCAACACACCTTCTGCGATCGAAGTGACCACCGTGTTGAGCTTACGACGTTCGGCCTGACTATCATCGTAGAGCCGGACGTTCGCAATTGCAAAGCCAACCTGATTGCAGATTGGCATCAGCATTGCTTGATCGGCGCGCCGATTCAGATCGGGAGTGCCATAGAGCGCCAGCACACCGGCGACAGTGCCGCCGGCAAGGAGCGGGAAATACGCCGTTGCTGCCAGACCTGCCTCCAAAAACAGCCCTTCGTTGCGCTCCTCCAGAAGCGGACGGAGCGACGGTTGACCGTAATGCACCACTTCGGCGCAGGGCGAATCGGCAACCGGCAACGATTGTAAAAGCGCAATCGCATCGCCCGGCAGATCACGTTGTGCGCCGAGGCGCAGCAGATCATGTTCGGTATCGAGCAACAGCAACGCGCCGCATGCGCCGGGCACCAATTCCAGCACCACATCAAGGGCGCTATGCACAAGATCCTGCAGATCGGCCGCCGTCTGAATCGCCGTCACCACCGCATCGAACGCCTTCAAACGGCGTTCACTATGCTGAACATCGTCATAAAGTTGGGCATTCTTAATTGTGGCGGCGGCAATACTGGCAAAGATTTGCAGATCGGGCAAATCCGCATCCTCGATCGGCCGCCAGGTGTCGTTTTCGGGCGTCCCCAGGCTAAACAGTTCCAGCACACCCGTAACCTCAGGGCCAACCAGCAGTGGAATCGTGGCATTAGCGATCCGGCGCGGCAGTTGTTCGGAGAGCAATTGAAATGCAGTTGCGCAGGCCGGAGAAAGCGGCGTTGCGAGTTCCCGATAGCCGAGGCGGGTTGTGTTGCGCTGAGGTGTGCCGCGTTGCAACGCCGTGCCCGCCGGCCCTTCCCCGGAACGCAGATGGCACTTCATAAGCGCCTGAGTGGCCGTATCGTCAAGCGGCAATCCGGCGATTGCCAGCGGACGCAACCGCCCATCGGCATAGATCCACAGGATCGCGCCCTGAATGAACGACAACGTATGAACGGCGCCGTTCACAATCTGCGAATAGAGTGTTTTCGGATCAAGGGTTGCCACCAACGACGGAGCGGCGCGCAGCAGGCCGAGCATGTCGGCGGTATGAGAACGCCGTGATGAGCGGCGGGCGCGACGTGGCGTCTGCTGCTTTTCCGTCATCCCGCACGCTCCTCGCCGCGACTCCAGGCAACTGCCCGGCGGATACCCTCGTCAAGCGAAACTTGCGGCTGATAGCCGAGCAGATCGCGGGCCAGGCCAATATCGGCGACATAATAGGTCACTCGCCGGGACGTTTGGCCGGCTCAACAATGATCTGTGGTGCGACATGCAGCGCATCACCGATCAGTTCCGCCATTTGCACCAGTGAATTGCCCTGCCCATAGGCCAGATTGATCGTCCGGTTCTCTACGCTCCCAAGCATCAGGCGATCCAGACCGCGCACAATCCCCTCGACACAATCATCGACATACGTAAAATCGAGCACCTTCTCGCGTCCGAAAACCGTCACCGGTTCACCGCCGGCGATCTTCCGAATAAAGAGCGGGATCACCCGCTCCATGCGCTCGATATCATTATCGTAGCGACCATACACATTCGAGAAGCGAAAGATCAGATAGCGTAACCCATAACAACGGGCATACGAATAGATCAGCGCTTCGCCGCTGATCTTCGAGGCCGAGTACGGACTCTCGGTGAAGCTGAAATCGGCGTTGCGCTCCTCGGTAATATAGCGGTGGATATCGCCGTACACCTCACGCGACGAGGAGAAGATGATCGGCAGGCCGTTCATCCGGCAATATTCAAGCACATTGAATGTGAGGTTGATATTCTCCAGTGCCCGGTGGGGATGCTCAACGAGTTCGTGGACTTTGGCATTGGCCGCCAGATGCACCACCACATCACAGGGAGGATAAGGGGCGCCGCCGATGCCGCTACGAAACTCGCGATGGGCCGCTGCCAGATCTTGCAGCAACGTGGGGAAGCGATCAGTCCAGGGATTCACGCGCCGGTCTACACCAAAGACCGTATGGCCCTCGGCGAGCAGACGCAGCGCCAGATTAGTTCCGATCTGGCCGCTGGAGCCGGTGATCAAGACACGCATGGTCTGGGGCCGTTACCTGGAAGCAGCATACAAATCGAATTGCCGCACGGAGCCTTAGTATACCAGTAATTCACAATGCATGTGCCGAGCGCATACTCTACCCAGGGCAACTGCAACGTCGGGGAATCCTTTGTCATTCCGACCCCCTCGGCGGAGTTTACCCTGAGTGCAGCCGAAGGACTCGGGGCAGGCTCCACGCGGCAGCGAGCGGAGCGGAGGAATCTCGGCATGGCATCTGCACGCTGCACAACCGATTCCCGCGCGACCCGCCACGGCGCCTGTGGTTCCGGTCGGGGTGAAAAGGGCGTCGGATGCAGGACGTTGCAACAGCCTGATTACCCTACCGGCTTATCACCAGGGGCTGGGCATAACCATCACTTGCTCGGCGCTCGGAACCGCAGCACTTGCGGTTCTTAATCATTGGCGACGACAGGAAAGCTATTCGGCGACTGGGCGCCGTTTTCGTGGATGAGGTGATGGCCGCCGTTGGCATGCAGCGCCATAAGGCCATTTGTGGCGCTTAGGGGCTGCCCGGTCAGGCTTTGCAGGAACTGCTGCAGCAACTGGGTGAGCTCGACAAGTTGCGTCGAGCTGAACGGTCGCAACATGCGATCCATGTCTTCGCGGCGCGCCTGCTCAACCCGCGCCAGCCGCGTTTCACCGGCCGGTGTCAGGGTTACCTGCACCACGCGCCGATCTTCCGAATCGCGAACCCGACCGACGAGATGATCGTCGATCAGCCGATCGACAATCCCGGTCAGGGTGCCGGCCGACTGCTGAGTGATTTCGGCCAGTTCACTCATGCGGCAGATCCCCGAATCGCGAATGGCGAACAGCGTTACCATTTGCGGCAAAGTCAAATCGATGTCGGGCTGACTAAGGGTTTGTAATAATTGTTTGTGGCTTTGCCAGGTGATCTGGCGTACGACGTCTTCGATCATTGCAATGTACTCAGAGCGGACGTCGGTCAGTGCCATGCCGTCTCTCCCGCTGTAGTGCTGATGCCGGACGATATCTTACGAGAAATGGAATTATTCTTGTATGAAATATTTTAAGTATTCTTTATATTAGCTTATAAAAAATGAAATGTCAACCTCTTGCACAAATCGCAACGGTGCTTTGCAAAGCGGAAAACGGCTTTTTTAGACGCAGGTTGCGATGTTGTGGCCTACCGGCGTTCCGGGGTTATTACCGCCTGGCTATGCCGTGCGGCAGGTGCCGTCGGCGGGCCAAATTGCAGGGTCTGAAGCAGTATCATGACTGCCTTGCTATGCGGCAAGGGCTGCCGGCTGCAACATTGGCGGCCGGACATATCATGACATGGAATGTGTATCTCGCCATTTATCTCGCCATGATGTATAATGGACGCTAGAACTGTACCGTCCGGAATGTGGGCGGCATTCGTTGTGAGGTTTGATGTCCGGTTCCGTTGGCGACATAACAGTTATTGCTCAGGAAGTGCGCGGCTGTACGCGCTGCGGCTTGCACACTGGTCGCGTGCGTGCAGTGCCCGGTGAAGGCCCCGCCGACGCAAAGATCATGCTGATCGGCGAAGGGCCGGGTTACCACGAAGATCGTCAAGGGCGGCCGTTTGTTGGGCCGTCGGGCCAGTTCCTCGACGAGCTATTGGCAATCGCCGGTTTGCGCCGGTCGGATGTATTTATTGCCAATGTCGTCAAATGTCGTCCGCCACAAAATCGTGATCCACAACCGGACGAAATTTCCACCTGCACCGAATTGTATCTTTACCGGCAGATTGCGTTGATCGACCCGGCTGTGATTGTCACACTCGGCCGGTTCTCGATGAATCTGTTTTTGCCGGGCGCACGCATTATGCGTGATCACGGTAAGCCGCAATGGGTGAATGGGCGCTTGATTGTGCCGATGATTCACCCGGCCGCCGCGCTCCACCGTCCGGAAAATCGGCCATTGATCGAAGCCGATTTTGAACGGTTGCCGGCTATTCTTGCCGAAGCCGAGGCGGAGCGTAGCACGCCCGCCGATCCGTCGAATGATGAAGAACCGCCTCTGGAACAGCTCAGTCTGTTTTAGTTTCCGAGGCTTGCGCCTGAGTTTGGGCATGAAAACATATCGTCTTTCTCGCGCCGGGCGACGCCTGATTCTGGCGTTGCTTGTCGGGGCCTTGTTGATCTGGTTGTTCGCGATCTGGAGTTTTGTCAACACCCTTGGCATCAGTTTGAATCCGCTGGCTTTGCCGGCAAGCCTGAGTGCTGCGCTGCGTTCCGGCCTTGGGATCGCCGAGATTGTGCCGGCGCTGCTGATGTTGGTGCTGATTATTGCGAATCCGCTGCTGATCTGGAATCTGCTGGAAGAGTGGAGCGCCGGCTATACGCCCTCCGAGTCCGGCCTGTGCTTTGAGTCGCTTGGGGTGCGGTTGGATGTGCCCTGGTCACTGGTGCGTGGCCTGGAATCCGACGACGACGACCGTGATGAACCCCGCGATGAGCTTGTGCTTAGCAGCGATGTGAGCACACAGATCACGAATCCGTTGGTGCGCTTTTTGCATCGGCAGGCGTTCGGTTCGGCCCGCCTACCGATCTACTCCGGTGTCGCCGATCGCGATGAGTTGCTTGGTGTGATTCGCCGGAACAGTGTGCCGGCGGTGGCCTGAGTTTGGAAACGCCGCGACAGTTGGTGTCGCGGTTTTTGTGTGGACGTACCCGGGCGTCGGTCGATGACGGCTCGGTGTGAACGATACACGATTGGTTGTGGCGGCATCTATCGCTGCAACCCTATCTGAGCCTTGTGCTCAACACAATTGAAAGGAGGCGAAGCCGCGCCGATGAGGTATTGCGGCGCGGCTTCTACGTACAACTATGGCAAAACAGCGTGTTCGCGTTCTGCCCCTCGGCGGTGCCGGCGAGGTCGGGCGGAATATGTGGGTGGTCGAGTATGGCGATGATATCGTTGTCCTCGACTGCGGTGTGATGTTTCCCGATGCCGATATGCTCGGCGTCGATCTTGTCTTGCCCGATATTACGTATCTACGCGAGAAGACCGACAAGATCCGCGGGATTTTGCTCACCCATGGCCACGAAGATCATATCGGCGCCGTTCCTCATTTGATCAGTGATCTGAATTTTCCGCCGGTTTATGGTACGCGCCTTACCTTGGGTCTGCTCGGGAATAAGCTCAAAGAAGCCCGGCTCACCGATAAGGTTCAGGTGAATACGATCAGCGATGCGAGTTCGTTTACGCTGGGCAATTTTACGATCGAGGCTTTCCATATCGCGCACTCGATCCCCGATGCGGTCGGGTTTGCGATTACGACTCCCGGTGGGATGGTTGTGTATCTTACCGACTGGAAGCTCGATCATAATCCGGTCGATGGTAAGCCGACCGATCTGGAAAAACTGGCCGAACTTGGCCAGCGTAAGCCGCTCGCTCTGATTACCGATTGTGTGCGTGTCGAGAGTAAGGGCTATACGCCCAGCGAAACGACTGTTGGCGATGCCTTCGATACGATTTTCGCGGTTGCGCCGGGCCGGATTATCATCGCGACGTTCGCCTCGAATATCAGTCGTGTCCAACAGGCGATCGACTCGGCCGAGGCGTATGGCCGCAAGGTGCTGCTGCTTGGCCGAAGTATGGAGAATAATACGCGGATCTCGCTGGAAATGGGTTTCCTGCGGGCTGAACCCGGTACGATCATTCGGCCCAACGAGATGGGGAACTATCCCGATGAGGAGATCGCAGTGGTTTGTACCGGCAGTCAGGGCGAGCCGATGGCGGCCCTGAACCGCATGGCGAACCGCGATTATCCGCATGTGAAGATTAAGCCCGGCGATACGGTGGTGGTTTCGGCCACGCCGATCCCCGGCAACGAAGTCAGTGTCAGCCGGGTGATCAACAACCTGTTCCGGCTCGGCGCCGATGTGATCTATGGCGCCGGCGCGAATGTGCATGTTTCCGGGCACGCCGCCCAGGAAGAACTTAAGCTGGTGCTGGCATTGCTGCGGCCGCAGTTCGTGGTACCCTTCCACGGCGATTATCGCCATATGGTCTTGTACCGCAAACTCGCCGCCAGTATGACCAAACTCTTCACTGAAGAGCAAATTCTCATCCCCGAAGACGGCAGTATTATGGAGTTCGCGCCCGGCTTCGGTAAGGTCACCGGCAAGGCGCCCGTCGGCTATATCTATGTTGACGGCACAACTGTCGGCGATGTGGGCAATGTGGTGGTGCGCGACCGGCAGATGCTGGCGAAGGACGGCATGCTGATTGTGGTGGTGAGTATCGACGCCACCAGCGGCGAACTGGTCGCCGGGCCCGATGTGGTCTCGCGCGGCTTTGTCTACATGCGTCAAAGCCAGGATCTGATCGAGGCCACGAAGGATGCGGTGCGCTCGGCGCTGACCAGCAAGAACGGCGGCTCACCTGCACTGGGCGACGCACAGTACGTCAATCGCAAGATCAAAGATGTGGTCAGCGAGTTCCTGTATCGCGAAACCCGCCGCCGCCCGATGGTGCTGCCGATGGTGATGGAAGTGTAAGGCCCGTTCGGACAGGAAGTCTTTTATCGGCGCCTCTGCTCATTCGTGAGTGGGGGGCGTTTGATTCTTGGGGCGGTGGCGGTGCTATAATCGCTTCGTTATATTCCAATTCCCTGGCGGGCGAAGCATTTCGCATTGCGAAATGCTTCGCCCTTACGCCTGTATGCTAGGGCGTGTATGCTAGAGCCTAATTTATGAATTGGCCACTGTATTTCGCCCGTAGTCTGACACTCGGCAGCCCTGATGCAGGCCTGGCGATCTGTTTACTCTGGACACCTCAGGAGCGGGTGCTTGCAGCGCTTGAGCCGCAGCAGTATGCTCTGGTTGGGAATTTGTATTCGCGCGATGGGGTGAGTTTTCTGGTGCGGAATGTGTTGGCGCGGCCGCAGATTCGCACATTGTTGCTTTGCGGAAAGGATATGACCGGCAGCGGCGCGGCTCTGGCGGCGCTCTGGGCCGGCGGTCTGGATGAGTCTGGCCGGATTGTCGGCGACGGGACGCGGTTGCATGCGGAAATTCCCGGCGAGGCCGTGGAGTTGTTGCGGCGCAGTGTGCGACTCTACGACGCCCGCGATACGGTTCGCCCTGAGCAGGTGGCTGAGTTGGCGGCGCAGTTGGTGTGCCCCGCGCAGCCGTTCGCTTCTGCGCCGCTGGTTTACCCATATAGTGAGCCGAGCGCCGCAGGCTTGCCGGCCGCCGAGGCCGGATTGCTGCTGCGGGCGCCGAATATCCGTAGCGCATACTTGCGCTTGATCTGGCATGTGTTGACGTTTGGGGTGCGGAGCGGTACGCAGCATGGCTCCGCTCAGCGTGAATTGCTCGATGTGCTCACGATTGTGAGTGACGAGCCAACTGATCCCGAACGCTTCTCGTATGCCGATTGGATGCCCTTCACGCGCGCGAGTCTCGGCCGGCGCGAGGATGACGGCAGCTACAGCGGCTATCTGGGCCAGTTTGTGCAGGCCGGGCCTGAACCGGGCGTCAGTTACACCTACGGCAGCCGCTTACGGGCCTTCGGCGGGGCGATCGACCAGGTTGCGGCGATGGTGGCGCAGTTGCGCCAGAGCGGCGATAGCCGGCGGGCTGTGGCAGCGTTATGGAGTCCGGCCCAGGATCGCGAAAGCGCCAACCCGCCCTGTCTGTGCCTGGTTCAGGCGCGGTTGCGTGGCGGGCGTCTGCATCTTACGGCGTATGTGCGTTCCCACGACATCTACCGGGCGTGGGCCGCGAACGCCTATGGATTACGGGCGCTGCAAGGGCTGATCGCCGCGCAATTGCACGATGCCCTGCCCGGCGAGTTGGCGATCCTTTCGCACTCGGCTCATATCTACGCCCATGACTGGGAGCGGGCGGATGAACTGCTCGCCCATCATTATCGGGCCGCCGATCCACGCCTGGTGCGTGATCCCCGCGGCTCGTTCGTCGTCAGCCTGGAGCCGCCCGAGATCGTGGTGCGCCACTACTCACCGGCCGGTGAGCATTTGCAGAGTTTTCGCGGCGAAACGGCGCGTGAACTTGGCGTACAGCTCACAGCCTATGTCGGCGAGCTCAGCCACGCGATCTATCTTGGCCAGGAATTGCAAAAAGCCGAATTGGCGCTTACACTCGGTCGGCCGGAAACCTATCATCAGGATCGGCCGCTGGCATTGTCGTGAGGCGTGGCCGGGCGACACGCTGACCGGTGACCGGGTGATGAACCGAGGATGCCTTCATCCTTCATCTTTCCTCCCTGCCCGGCTATATCCTGTATCCTAAGGAGCAAATCTATGCCGATTAAGGCCGACCGCTGGATTCGTCGGATGGCGTTGGAACACAGCATGATCACGCCGTTCGAAGATCGTCAGGTGCGTCAGGGTGTGATCTCATACGGCTTGACATCGTATGGCTACGACATGCGCGTGACCAACCACTTCAAGGTTTTTACCAATGTCTTCAATGTCCTGGTTGACCCGAAGCATTTCGATCCGCGCTCCTTTGTCGATATTGTGGCTGATTACATCGACATCCCGCCGAACTCATTCGCCCTGGCGCAATCGCTCGAACACTTCTACATTCCGCGCAATGTCAGCGCAATCGTGATCGGCAAATCCACCTACGCCCGCTGCGGAATCATCATTAACGTCACTCCGCTGGAGCCGGAATGGCGCGGTTATGTGACGATCGAGATCAGCAATACAACCCCGTTGCCGGCGCGGATCTATGCCAACGAAGGCATTGGCCAGGTGTTGTTCTTAGAAAGTGACGAGGAGTGCGAAATTTCGTATGCCGATAAGGCGGGCAAGTATATGAACCAGACCGGGATTGTGTTGCCGCGTATTGATGCACAAGGCCAGGAATAAAACGATGCCGCGTAGAAACACAAGAATTTGCATCTCTACGCGGCACAGCCATCACCGGTCGTCTAATATCGCGAGCGCCTTGCGCACAACGGCTCGAATTTGATCATAATGGAGCCGGGCAAGTGCCTCGGCGTGGGGTGTCCAACAGGCCAGCGTAATCCCTTCATCAAGGGCGGGTGTTGGTGCGGCGTAGGGTGCATTGGCCAGGAAATACACCACTTGCTTGGTGCGCCAGCGGCCCCGCCGATTGATCGGGTAGCGGATCGTCGCCAGATGTTGCTCCAACTCGGCGTGGAGTCCGGTCTCCTCCCAGATCTCACGGCGAGCGGCCGCTTCATCATCTTCGCCGGGATCAAGATGGCCTTTGGGCAATGTCCAGGTGCCGTAGCGATCCTGGATCAACAGCAGCAGCAGTTCGCCCGCAGGGTTGTGGGTATACACCACCCCACCGGCGGCACGAACCAGGCGCGCCATTAGAAGCCGAAGAGCCGGCTCACAGCACTCTCGACCTCGACCCACCACTGAGCCAGACTAGTGCCGTTCACCTGCTGCGAGATCCATTCCAGCCGCCCGGTTGCCAACAGCAAGCCCATCACCACCATCAGCCCGCCGCTGATCAGGCTGGTGCTGTGCAAGTAAAAACTGCGCCCAAAGAGCGTGACATCGAAGCCGCGGCCGCGGATCAGTTGCCAGAAGCGCGAACCCTGGCCAAGCCGGTTGAAGAAGACCGCGATCATGATCAGCGGTGTGCCGAGCCCAAGCGAATAGATAAAGGCCAGCACCGCACCCTGCAAGATCGCCACACCACTGGTGGCGGCCAGCATTGTCAGCAGCGCACCCAGGATCGGGCCGACGCATGCCGTCCAACCCAGGGCGAATGTGGCGCCGTAGACATACGATCCGGCCAACGTCGCCGCCGGGCGCTCCTGGATCTGCGGGCCGGCGAAGCCCTTGCCAAGCATCCCCATCACCCCGAAGGCGATAATAACCATGCCGCCCCAGAAGGTCAGCGCGTTTCGATTATCGAAGATCAGCGCACTTAGGGCGGTGGCGCTTGCGCCGAGCAGGGTCATTGTTGTGGCCAGGCCGAGAAAAAAGGCGACCGACATCAGGGTAACGCGCTGGCGACCGGCCTGGAAGGTGAAGGCGAAGTAGGCCGGCAAGATCGGCAAGGTACAGGGCGATAGAAAACTCAGCAGCCCGGCGAGAAAGGCCGGGATCGCCAGGATCAGGACATTTCCGTCGCCGGTCAGATAGTTGAGATCATTGCCGCTGTTCAGGCTGAGCACAACAACCACGAACAACAACAAACCGCCGATAATGCCGAAACCAATCAGGTTGCGCCGGCTGTGATTGGGCTGCTTGGCGGCGGCCTCAATTGGCTGAGATGACATAATTAACTCCTTAGATGCGAACGCGCCGTCCGGCGTTGCGTGCTGCATTCAGTTCTGCATCGCTAATTGGCTGCGTGCCGATAAAATTCAGCGTGGCGCTCGGAATGTCGATCTTGTAGCGCCGGCTCATCCAGCCACTCTGTTGCCCCGGACAGACCAGCGTAATCCGCCAGCTAGGGTCTTGTTCTTCGTACTTTTCTTCCGTGAGCCAGACCGGAGTACGCGGCGCGAAGATGGTTCGGATGAAGCTGTCGATAAGCGTCGTATCGGCCGCAGCCTCCGGGGTCGGTGCAGGCGGGTTACTCATGCTTTTCCTTGCTTATTATTCCTGTCGCAATTATAGCACTGTCGTTACACAAGTTGCGGTGTTGATTTTGCTGCGGCCGGGCTGCGGCGGTATCAACCCCACCCCCGCAAACTGGAAGGATGGCTGATCTTGCGCCGCTGCCGGTATGCTACGATGAGAAAAATAATTAGCCGGCTATGAAATGATGGAGCAACCAATGATTTCCGGCGCAGCTATGCAGATCCGACAGGCCGTGTTACGTTGGGCTCAGCCGTCCGACCCGGAATAACACGCTTCCCTCGCCGCCCTGTATCCTGTACTCTGTACTCTGTATCCTGCTTACAAGTGAGTAAGTTATGGCGAAACCGGTGATTCTGACCGTCGATGACGATCCGAATGTGCTCAGTGCGATCGCGCGCGATCTGCGCCGTCGTTATGCCGAACAGTATCGAATTCTGCGCGCCGATTCGGGCGACAATGCGTTGGAAGCGCTTCGAGAGTTGCGCCAACGCAATGAAACCGTGGCCCTGCTGCTCTCCGACCAGCGTATGCCTGGGATGAACGGGGTTGAGTTTCTGGCCGAGGCGTCCCAACTCTTCCCCGAAGCGCGCCGCGCCCTCCTCACCGCCTACGCCGATACCGAGGCCGCTATTCAGGCGATCAATACCGCCGCCGTGCATTACTATCTGCTCAAGCCCTGGGATCCGCCGGTTGAAAAACTCTACCCGGTGCTTGATGATTTGCTTGATGACTGGAGCGCCAATCAACGCCCGACTTTCGAGGGGATTCGGATCATCGGCCATCGCTGGTCGCCTGAAGCCCACGCGCTCAAGGATTTCCTGGCCCGTAACCACGTTCCGTATCTGTACCTCGATGTCGAGACCGACCCGGCGGCCAATGAGTTTTTGGCGCTCTATGCCGGCGAGCCGCAACTCCCGTTGGTGCAACTGACCGACGGCGCCTGGTTGAATGCGCCTTCGCCCCAGGAGTTGGCCGGCAAAATCGGGTTGCTTCAAGCGGCCTCGCAAACCTTCTACGATCTGGCGATTGTCGGTGGCGGGCCTGCGGGTCTTGCCGCAGCGGTGTACGGCGCATCCGAGGGCTTACGTACGGTGCTGATCGAGCGCGAGGCGCCCGGCGGGCAGGCCGGAACCAGTTCGCGGATCGAGAACTATCTCGGTTTCCCAACCGGCCTCAGCGGCGGCGATCTGGCCCGGCGCGCCGTTGCTCAGGCCCGCCGCTTCGGGGTCGAGATCATCTCGCCCCAGGCAGTCGCCGCCATGGAGATCGATGGGCCGTATCGCATCTTGAAGCTTGCCAACGGCGCTACAATCAGCACCTACAGCGTGGTTGTTGCGGTGGGCCTGACGTATCAGAAGCTCAAGGCACCCGGCGTCGAAGCACTCAGCGGTGCCGGGGTCTATTATGGCGCATCACTCACCGAGGCGCTGTCGTGCCGCGATCAGCCGGCATTTATTGTCGGCGCCGGTAATTCCGCCGGTCAGGCTGCCGTTTATCTGGCCGGTTACGCTTCGCAGGTGGTGATTCTGGTGCGCGGCGAATCGCTCGCTGCGAAGATGTCGCAGTATCTGGTGGAGCGGATCGAACAGACGCCGAATATCGCGATTCGTCTGAATACCACGGTTGGATCGGCCCACGGCAATGGGCATCTGGAGGCGCTGACCCTGCGCGGGCCACAGGGCGATGAACAGGTTCCGGCTTCGGCGCTGTTCATCTTCACCGGCGCGCGCCCCAGCACTGATTGGCTGCCGGACGTTGTGCGCCGCGATGAACGGGGCTTTGTGCTCACCGGCTCGCAGGTGCTTGAGGACGGGCGGAAACCCGCTAGCTGGGATGTCGATCGCGAGCCGTTTCTGCTGGAGAGTACCGTCCCCGGCGTGTTTGTGGTTGGTGATGTGCGCGCCAGTTCGGTTAAGCGAGTCGCATCGGCGGTGGGCGAGGGCTCGATTGCGGTGCAGTTTATCCATCAGCATCTCGCCCGCCTGAGGTAACCTATGTTAAATGCAAACGAGTTGGCGCAACTCGATCTATTCGCCGACCTGACCGACGATGAGTTGAACTGGGTGATCACGGCCGGAAGCGAGGAGTTTCTGGAACCGGGCGAGTATTTCATTCGTGAGAATGAGCCGGCCGATCGTTTCTATGTGACACTCGCAGGTGAGTTGCAGATCATCCGTAGCATCGACGGCAACGAAGCCGTGATGGGCACGACGCCGCGCGGGATCATGGGCGGCGAACTCGCCATCCTGAATGGCACGACCTCGATGGTGACGGCCCGGGCACTGGTGCCTTCGCGCTTGCTGGTGTTCGGCCTGGCCGCCTTCCGCCAGATGTTCGCCGCCGCGCCGCCGATGGGCACCAAGGTGCTGCAAATTGCGACCCAACGGCTCCAGGGCTACGCTTCGCTGCGCAAACAACAGGAGAAACTGGCCGCGCTCGGCAAGCTCTCGGCCGGTCTGGCCCACGAATTGAACAATCCCGCCGCCGCCGCCCGCCGGGCAGCCGGTACGCTGCGCGAGAATCTGCCCGATTTCACCATTCGGGCATTGCAACTCTGCAAGCTCGGCTTGAGTGAGAACCACCTCGATCGGCTCGGCGCCTACCAGCAGCAGGTGATCGCCCGCATCAACGATCTTCCGCCCCTCTCGACCCTGGAGCGGGCCGATTGCGAGGATGAAGTTGGCGACTGGCTTGATGCGCAGGGCGCCGCAAAGCCCTATGAAATGGCTTCAACCCTGGTTGGCGCCGGGGTGACAGTGGCCGAACTGAAGGGGTTGATCGCCGATTTGCCCGCCGCCGCAATCGCTGCGACATTGCTCTGGGTGTGCGAGGCCCTGGCCGCCGACTCGTTGTTGGCCGAGATCGAAGCAAGCTCGCGCCGCATCGCCGATCTTGTCGGGGCAGTCAAGTCGTACAGCTACATGGATCAGGCACCGGTGCAGGATGTAGTGATCAATCGCGACCTTGAAACGACCCTGACGGTGATGAACCACAAGCTCAAGCGCGGGGTAACCGTGCTACGCGAGTACGACCCGACACTGCCGAAGATCACCGGGCGCGGCGGCGAACTCAATCAGGTCTGGACGAACTTGATCGCGAATGCGATTGAAGCGATGCAGTACAAAGGCACGCTGAAGGTGATCACGCGCCACGAGCATGACTTCGTGATGGTCGAAATCGCCGACAGCGGGCCGGGTATCCCCGAAGCGATTGTGGCACATATCTTCGAGCCCTTCTTCACCACCAAGGGCGTCGGCGAAGGCACCGGTCTGGGTCTCGACATCTGCTACCGCATTATCAAGCAGCACCACGGCAATATCGAAGTGCAATCGCAGCCGGGTAATACGCGCTTCATCATCAGGCTGCCGGTCAATCAGGTTCCACAGCCGATCGGCTAAATTGTTCGCCCGGCACATAGATTGCCGTTGATCGGGTTGTAAGCCATGCTTACAACCCGATGATCTTTTACCAATCATTAGTAGAAGATTAAAACGAGCATAACCTGCTCCTAACAGAGTCAAGGTAAGGTGCCATGTTGAATGGACAAGCTCTCAACGCGGGCCACGAGGCGAACATGCGAATCGCGCTGATCTGTGAGACCTTTTTGCCTGATGTCAATGGTGTCACTACGACACTCTGCCGGCTGTTGGAACACCTGAATCGCGAAGGGCACGAGGCGTTGCTGTTTGCGCCGCACGATGCGCCAGATGCGTATGCCGGGGTGCCGATTGTGCATCTCGGTGGGATGCCGTTGCCGATGTACCCGGAAGTGAAACTTACGCCGCCGCAGCCGGGGATCACGGCGCAACTGCGCCGCTTCAAACCCGATCTGGTGCATCTGGTGGGCCCGGCGGTGATGGGTGCGGTGGTGCCGACGATTACGCGCACCATGCGTCTGCCGCTGCTGGCCTCGTACCATACCGATTTCGGCGCATACAGCCGGCACTATGGTTTTGGCTTCTTGCAGAGTGCGGTGAATGGTTGGTTGCGCTGGATCCACAATCGCTGCCAGGTTACCCTTTGTCCATCCACCTACACATTGCGCTCGTTGCGCTCGTTCGGCTTTCGGCGCCTGCGGATCTGGGGGCGCGGCGTCGATACCGAGCGCTTCCACCCGCGTAATCGCAGCCAGGCATTTCGTGATTCTGTCGGCGCACAGGCCCACGAACGGATCTTGCTCTACGTCGGCCGGATCGCCGCCGAGAAGCGCGTCGATCTGTTGCCGGACGCGATTCAGGGTTTGCCGAATACGCGCTTAGTCTTTGTGGGTGATGGACCGTACCGCAACGAGTTGCAGCGGCGCTGCCGCGATCTGCCGGTGCATTTCACCGGCTACCTGAAGGGCCAGGAACTGGCGACAGCCTATGCCAGCGCCGACGCCTTTGTCTTTCCGTCCGATACCGACACCTTCGGCCAGGTGATTCAGGAGGCCATGGCCTCGGGATTGCCGGTGATCGGCGCCCGTAGCGGCGGCACCCTCGATCTGGTTCACGATCGCAAAACCGGTCGTTTGTTCGAGCCGGGCGTCGCCGGAGATCTGCGCGCCCGCATCCGCGAAGTTGTCGCCCAGGACAGCAACCGCCTCACGATGGGCTTCGCCGGGCGTACCACCGCCGAACAACGCTCGTGGCCGACCGTCATGGGCGAACTCGTTACGCACTACGAACGGGTATTACACCGCCGCGCCGCGTAGCAACGCAAGGGTAGCGCCGCAAAATCTTGCGGCGCTACCCATTTACGCAAACCCCAGAATATCGATCCGCGAGCGATCGAGCGCCACCGCATCTCCGGCGTCGATCCGTTCGGCGCCGAGCACATCGGCTAACCGGGGTGCGGTGACATTTGTGCGCAACCCGATGGTCCCCAGCCCAATATCCAGCAATAATTCCAGATACAACGATTCATAGGGCAACTCGCCGGGCTGCCGCTCCCAGGCGGCAACCGCCTGCACCTGCCCGAACACCAGCGGCGCATGACTCGGCGCCTGCGGATCGTTGCCGTTCGGCAGCAAGCCAAGTTTAACCGGCGCTTCCTGTAATCTGATCGCACTCAATGCGAACACCAGTTGCGCGATCCCGGCCTGGCCTTCCCGTTGCGGATCGACGCGATGATGGCGATCGACCACCAGCAAGCGAAAACCCGCCGGTGTGATCGTGTGATCGGCGGTTGGGCGCAGAATCAGTTGCGGCAGATAGCGGCGACCGTCGGGATGCAGTTTGCCGGGCACAAACTGCTCGAACACACACGGCAGCCGGCATTGGTTCAGAAGTGGGAAACGCATAGGTTAGGGTACAGGATAGAGCATACAGGATCCAGCCGGGCAAGGATGCAGATATCATCAGTTCAGCACCCGGCCACCGTATCAGGTGGCGCTTGGCACCGTGGCAGGCCGCTTATCTTACGCCTCAACCGTCAGTTGTTCAACCGCCGACTGGGTACGGCGCTCATTGAGCGCCTGGATGAAGTCGCGCGGTTTCGCCGGGCTGAGGATCAGCGGCGGCTTGTTGTCGCGGGCCACTGCCACCAACCGGGTGCGATTCGTGGCCAGGAAGAAGACCTGCCCATAAGGATCGAGCCGGAACGGCCCGAGATAACCGAAAATACCGGCATTAAAGGCGAAACGCAACCCGCGCTTAGGCACGTCGCTCAGTGGCGAGGCCGACGAAACGCCGCTAATCCGTTCCAGCGGCACGCGCAGCGGGCGCCACCAGCGCCGGCGGATCACCAGCGCTTCAGGTTCGATCGTGTAACTGGAGGCTTGAGCGGCATAATTGAGCAGTAAAAACAACGCCAGCGGCAGCGCCAGTGCGATCGGCACCAGCAAACCGCCCCAACGCAGATTCGCCAGATACGCGAACAGCAACGGCAGTGTCAACAACCCGCCCAGCCAGGCCAGGCCGATTGTGATGCGGGTTGCGTATGGATCAAGGGGGGCAGTTTCGAAACGCATTCAACCATTCTCGTCTGATACAGCTCCTGCTACAATGATTATAGCCTAGTGAAGCATTGCTTGCGGAGTTCATCGCGGGTTTTGTTCATTGCGCAAGCAACATTCTCAACATGTTGTGCGAATTAGGTATGCTGCATTGAATACTGAGGAGCTATTTCATGAATTCTACAACGCTGCCGTTGCTGCCGGTTCCGCCGACGATCTGGCAATGGCGCGGCCACAATATCGCAACCTATCGTGCCGGCGTCGGTGCGCCGGTTGTCCTGATCCATAGCATCAATGCCGCCGCATCGGCGTTCGAGATGCGTGGCCCTTTCTGCGGTTTGCAGGATCGCTATGCCGTTCACGCCCTTGATCTACTTGGCTACGGCAACTCCGACCGCCCCGAACGTCGCTATAGCGCCGAAGATTATACCGCCCTGATCAGCGATTATCTCGCCACGCTGGATGCCCCGGCGACCCTGATCGCCAGTTCGCTCGGCGCCGCATATGCCGTTGCCGCCACCGACCGCTGCCCCGATCGCGTGCGCGGCCTTGTGCTCGCCGGGCCGGTTGGGATCACGCAACTCGCCGAGCGGCCCAGCCCGCTCGCCTATGCTGTTTATCGTATTTTGCGCGGCCCGGTTGGGCGGGTGGTGTTTCGCCTGCTGACAACCCGCGCCGGCACGCGCTATTTTTTGCGTACCCAGGCCTACTATCGGGCTTCCGCGATCGACCAGGAAACCCACGATGGCTTCTACTATACCTGTCAGCATCCGAATGCGTTCTACGCGCCGATCTGTTTTTTGACCGGCCTGCTGAACTGTGATATCAGCGCGGCTTTCGCTCGTCTGCGCGTACCGATTCTGTTGATCTGGGGCCGTCAATCCCAGACCACGCCGGCCAGTCGTGCGGCTGAGTTTCAGGCCCGCAATTCGCAGGCTCGGCTTGAGATCATCGATCAGGCCGGCCTGATGGTGCAAGACGAACAACCCGCCGAGTTCAATCGTCTGGTGCGCGAGTTCCTGGCTGCCTAGGCCGCCGCTATATAGTTCGAATCGGGTGATCGGATGATCAGGCGACCGGGTGATGAACTGATGATGTCTTTATCCTTCATCCGCATCCCTGCCCGACTGTATCCTGTATCCCGGCTTCTTGACCGCCGTACTACGCTGTGATACAGTGTCAACCCATAAGCCGTCTTTATGCTTATGGCAACTGTCATCCTTCGGCCTAATCGTGAACGACCGGTACTGCAACGGCATCCCTGGGTTTTCTCAGGGGCGATTGCTGTTGTCAACGGTCAACCTGATCCCGGCGCAGCGGTTGATGTGCTCAGCGCCGACCGTGAGTGGCTTGGGCGCGGGTTTTGGAGCGGCCGTTCGCAGATTCAGGTGCGCCTGGCCTGCTGGGATAGCGATCAACCACTCGATGAGCATTGGCTGCGTGCAGCATTGCAACGCGCCATTCAGGGCCGATCCGAACTGTTTGCCCCCGGCGATAATCGTGCTTGCCGGCTGGTTTTTAGTGAAGCCGACCAGATCCCCGGCCTGATTGTCGATCGCTACGGCCAATTTCTTGCGCTCCAGATCAGCACCCAGGGCATGGCTGTCCGCCGCGACATGGTTGTGCGGATTCTGGCCGATCTCTTGCAGCCGCAGGGTATCTACGAGCGCAGTGATGCCGATACCCGCGCCAAAGAGGGCTTGCCGATCGCCAATGGCCTGCTTTGGGGCGAAGCTCCGCCTGAGGAATTGATCCTGGCGCCAGCGCCGTTTCCCGGCACTCCCGTCGATCCGCCGCCGCTGCTGATCATACCCGAGAGCGGTCAGAAAACCGGCGCCTATCTCGATCAGGTGGTCAATCGCGCGCGTGTGGCCGCCTACGTTCGCGGTGCGGATGTCCTCGACTGTTACTGTTTTAGTGGTGGTTTTAGCGCCTATGCCGCCCGCGCCGGCGCCGCCCGGTTGACACTGCTTGATACCAGTGTTGCCGCGCTTGAAAGCGCCCGCGCCATGCTGCACCTTGCCGCCGCCGATGCGCCGGCGAGGTTGTGGTTGCCGATGTCCCGAAGCAATTGCGCGCTTATCGTGCTGCCGACCGTAGCTTCGATGTAGTTGTGCTCGACCCGCCGAAATTTGCCGGTAGTCAGTCGCAAGTCGATCGAGCCGCCCGCGGCTATAAGGATATTAATTTGCAGGCGTTGCATCTGCTGCGGCCCGGCGGTATCCTGGCGACCTTCAGTTGTTCCGGGGCGATCAGCGCCGACCTGTTCCAGAAGATTGTCTTCGGCGCTGCTGTTGATGCCCGGCGCGATGTTCAGCTGATCGAACGGCTCTCGCAGGCCCCCGATCACCCGGTGTTGTTGAGTTTTCCAGAGAGTGAGTACCTTAAAGGCTTGATCTGCCGCGTCTGGTAAGGCACTGTTGTTCGCCCGCTGCCGGGTGGGCAGTGTTCTACGGGTAACGATACAATGAGCTACACCATCTTCGAAGACGGCCACATCTCCAGTCCGACCGGCTTCCGAGCCACCGGGGTGTCGTGTGGGTTGAAGGATGGCAGCAAGGCCCGCGATCTGGCGTTGGTGTTCTCCGTCCAGCCCTGTACTGCGGCGGCGATGTTTACCACAAGTGCGACGCCGGCCGCGCCGGTATTCCTGAGCCAGGCGATCCTTACGCGCAACCGCGAAACTTTGCGCGCGGTCTTGATCAACTCCGGCCAGGCGAATGCCGGTACCGGCCAATCCGGTTTGACCGATGCGATCGAATGTGCCAAACTGGTAGCGGACGAATTGGAGATCCCGCGCGATGCGGTCTTGTTGATGTCAACCGGCATTATTGGCCAGTCGCTGTCGATGCATAAAATACGCGACGGCATTCGCCGCGCCGTGAGTGAACTCGACAGCGGCGGCGGTAAGCGGGCGGCTGTCGCAATGATGACGACCGATACGCGCGCGAAGGAGCGTGTTTATCGCGTGCAGTTGCGCGAGGGACATCGCGTCACGCTCGCTGGAATGGCCAAAGGCTCGCGGATGGTGCATCCGCGCCTGGCCACTATGCTCGCCGTACTGACGACCGACCTGGCGATCGATGAGCGCTTGCTCAACAAGGCGTTGCATCAAAGCGTCGAACGCTCGTTTAATCGCTTGAGTCTTGACGGCGACATGAGTCCCAACGACAGTGTGCTTATTCTGGCGAACGGCGCGCCGGCGGTACTCCAATCACCGATGCGAGTTCCTGGGAGTTCGGTGCATTCCAGGAAGCGCTCGATCAGCTGTGTGCCGATCTGGGCCAACAGATCGTTCGTGATGCCGCTTCCGGCGGTAAAGTTATCCAGATTGTAGTACGTGGGGCGGCAAATGATGAATGTGCGCGTCAGATCGCGCACGCCGTCGCTCGCTCGACCGCCTTACGCCAAGCCTGTCGTCGTAGTGCTCCCGATTGGGGCGCCTTGCTCGCCGCCGTTGGTGCGAGTGGGGTTGAATTGCGGCCCGAATTGATCGAGTTGCGCACCGGCCCCCTGGTTTTAATGCAAGAAGGTACGCCGCTTTCGGTCGATCAACAGATGATCGTGCAGATGTTCTCCAGCGCAGAGATCGAGTTTACGGTTGATCTCCACCTTGGTCCGGTCGAGACGCGGGTTTGGACATGTACATGGCAGGAAGATTAGCCCGGTCGGCTCGTTTCAGGCAAGCCGACTCAATCACTTAATGATGAGCTTTTTATGATTCGCCAACTTCCGCTCTTTCCGCTTGGTACGTTGTTGTTTCCCGGTAGCACGCTCAATCTGCACATCTTTGAAGAGCGCTATCGTCAGATGATCGGGCGCTGCCTGGAACAGAACAGCCCTTTCGGGGTGGTTCTCATCCGCGATGGCGATGAAGTGATCGAGGGTAAAACCCTTGCTCGTCCCGCCGAACCGGCTTCTATCGGCACGATCGCGCGCATTAATGCCAATGTACGCCTTGATGACGGTCGCTATCTGCTGACCGCCACCGGCGAGCGGCGGTTTCGTATTCAGTACATGCTTCAGCAGGCGCCGTATCTGATCGCGTCGGTAGCTGAATTGCCTGAGGAACCGGTTCCTGATGTAACCCTGGCCGATGAGTTGCGGCGCGTCTACGACCGATATTGGCAGGCGATGGCCTCCGCTACCGGCACGCCCGTTCAGGCCGAAGAGTTACCTGCCGATCCGGCGCAACTCAGTTACCTGCTCGCTGATCGCTTGCAGGTGAAGTTGGGACGCAAGCAGCAGTGGCTCGAAGCCGACTCCGATACTCGGCTGCGTGAGATCATCGCCGATCTGCGGGCTGAGTTGATGTTGTTGCCGCCCGCCGGCAAACGCAAACAAGGCGAAAGTTGGAGCGGGCTTGGGAGCCTGAATTAGGCTTCAGTTCGCCTTGCTGATCGCCGCACGCCACTATGATCATTGGAACTTGTACGATCGAACTTTCAATCCCGATCGCCCATTCGCTCAAAGAGAAGCGCCGGGTTGTCAAGTCGCTCCTTGCGCGGGTTCGTAACGATTTTAATGTCTCGATCGCCGAGGTTGATGACCAGGATCGCTGGCAGAGCGCGGTCTTCGGTGTTGCCTGTGTGTCCACATCGCAGCAGTATGCCCACGGACAGCTTGAGGCCGTGGTGCGCTTTATCGAGGATGCTCGCCCCGATTGCCCACTGGTGGGCTACGCAATCGAGATGCTGTAGGGGCTCGGCCGGCCGCAACCCTTTTGTGATGGCGTCTGGCGGTGTGCCCGCCCCGCCGAAGGGCATCCACTGGCCCATTGGGCGCGACGCCCAGACTCTCCGCCGGAGGCAGTAATGGACGAGATCCTGCCTTTCCCACTGCTTGCGGTGGTTAGCCAGGCCGAGTTGAAAACCGCATTGATCCTCGGCTTGATCAATCCCCAGATCGGCGGCGTGCTGATCAGCGGCCCGTATGGTGTTGGGAAGACAACGGCGGTGCGCGGGTTGATCGATATCTTGCCGCTCAGTGAAGCGCTTGATGATCAAGCGATGCGCCGGCCGATGCGCCTGGTGGAATTGCCGCTGAACGCACGCATCGACGATGTTGTCGGCGGGATCAATCAGCGGGTCGCCCTTGAGCAGAATCGTCTGTTGATCGACGAAGGCGTACTCGCGCGTGCCCACGGCCAATTGCTCTACATCGATGAGATCAATCTGCTCGAACCGGCCGTCGTCAATGCGATCCTCGACGCCGCCGCACAAGGGCGAACCCTGGTGCGGCGCGGCCCAGTCACCCGTCTTTACCCCAGTCGCTTTGTGTTGATCGGTTCGATGAATCCCGAAGAAGGCGATCTGCGGCCCCAGATCATGGATCGCTTCGGCCTGCGGGTCTGGGTGTCGCCGCTCGAATCCACCGCCGAACGCCTGGAGATTTACCGGCGCGCACGGGATTTTCGCGTCGATCCCGGCAATTTCCGCCTGGCCTACGCCAATGCGACCGCCGCACTCGCCGATGAAGTGGAAGCCGCGCGCGAGATTTTGCCCCATGTGACGGTGCCGCCACAACTGGAGGAGCGGGCCTTGGAGTTGGTGCAGCGCCTCCGTATCCCCTCGCACCGCGCCGAGATCGCGCTGCTCGAATCGGCGCGCGCCCGTGCCGCCGCCGATTTCCGTACCACCGTGACGGTAGAAGATGTGCGCCGAATCGCGCCGCTGGCTCTGCGCGGCCGGCGTAGTCTGCAGATCGAACACTACACCGAACGGCTCGCTGCTGAACAGACCACGATCGACGCTGTGATCGCCGACCTCTTGCCCGCTCAGGCCGCCGAAAAAGTCGATCCGCGCCGCAGCACCGTCAGCACGATCGAAGATCCGTAGGGGCGCTGCCGCGCACTTGCACGTCGCATCGCTTCAGTGGGCCGTGCGCTTGTTCGACTCATACATCACCCGCTAGAATCCGTTGGAACAGCGCACTCGCCACGTTTCGCCCGCTCAGCAGCGCTACAACCCGCCGCCCGGCTACCTCCGGCACAAGCTTGTGCAGCAGTGCCGCTGCCGTCACCGCGCCGCTGCCCTCAACCACCAGGTGCTGCTCGTGGAAAAGCCACGCCATCGCCGCCGCAATCTGCTCCTCGCTTACCGTCAGCATCCCGTCGGTCAGTTGTTGCACCAGTGGAAAAGTGATACTCTCAGCCTCGATCCCGCCGGCCAATCCATCGGCCAGCGTCGGTAGATCCGGCGCCGCCACGATCATGCCCGCCTTGAGCGCGGCTGCCATTGCCGCCGAGTTTTCGGCTTGCACGCCGATCACCCGGATCTGCGGGTTGATCGCCTTCGCCCAGAGCGCAATCCCGGCGATCAGGCCGCCGCCGCCGACTCCCGCCAGAAGTACGTCGGCTTCCGGCAGTTGCTCCAGGATCTCGACCGCCACCGTCCCCTGCCCGGCGATCACAAATGGATCGTTATACGGCGAGACAAAGCGCAATCCCTCGCGATCGGCCAGGGTTCGGGCGGCGAGTTCGGCTTCATCATAGTTCGCACCATGTTGAATTAATCGCACCGGGTAGCGTTTAAGGGCCGCAACTTTCGCCGGTGATGCGTATTCCGGCAGCACCAGTGTTGCGCCGATCCCGGTAAGTGCGGCGGCATGGGCGATACCAAGGGCGTGATTCCCGGCCGAGCAACTGATCACCTCGCGCCGTTCAGGATCGGCCAGTAATGCATTGGCCGCGCCGCGCAGCTTGAAACTGCCGGTGATCTGGGCGCATTCCAGCTTCACATACACCTCGGTGCCACATACCTCCGACAGTGGCCGGCTATGCTCCAACGGCGTAGAAGCGGCAATCCCGGCGATGCGTTGCCGGGCACGTAGAATATCGGCTGGTTTGATCATCTTGCCCTCTTGACTCTCAAGTTGCTTGAGGTTGTAGGATACGCTTGCACACCTGCAGGTGCAAGTCCCGCAAGTTGGAGGATCAAGGCGATGTTCAAAATCGGCGAGTTCTCACGTCTGGCGCAACTCTCGGTTTCGGCGCTGCGCTACTACGCCGATCGCGGCCTGCTGCCGCCGGCGCATATCGATACCTTTAGCGGCTATCGCTACTACAGCATCGATCAATTGCCGCGGCTCTACCGGATTCTTGCCCTACGCGATCTCGGCTTGTCGCTCGAACAGATCGTGCAAGTGCTGGAGAACGACCTGTCGGCCGAACAGATTCGCGGCATGCTCCGGCTCAAACAGGCCGAACTCCAACAACAACTCGCCGAAGAACAGGCCCGGCTCAAGCGTGTTTCTGCGTATCTGCGAAGAATCGAACAGGAGGATCTTATGAGCGGCTACGATGTCGTGATCAAAGAGGTGCCGGCCCAGCTTGTTGCCGGTATCCGGCAGATCGTTCCGAGTTATGGCGAGATGGGGCCATTGTATGGCGAATTGTACGCCCATCTCGGTCGTCATGGCGCCGGCGGTATGAATGGCGCCGTGTACTACGATGAAGAGTACAAAGAACACAATCCCGATGTAGCGGCCGTGGTCTTTGTGCCTGAGCCGGTTCCTGCCACCGAGCGGATCAAGGTTTACGAGTTGCCGGCTTGCACTGTTGCCAGCCTGGTGCATCACGGCTCGCCCGACGGCTACAGCGATGCCTATGGCGCGCTGATGAGTTGGATCGCCGGGAGCGGCTATCGCATCTGCGGCCCCAACCGCGAATTGTATCTGCGCTGGGAAGATGATCCCAATCAGAATGTCACCGAGATCCAGTTCCCCGTCACTCGGTGATACGTTGGGGTGAAGCCGTTCGTAACGCGAACGGCTTCACCCCACTGAAACGCGAACGGCTTCACCCCACCAGATCAAACACCAGCGGCGGATTGATCGGCTGATAGCGTACGGTGCAGCTACTTGCATTCCCGAAGATCATGCCATCATATTCGGCGGTGCCGTAGCCTTCATGGATATGGCCGAACACATGCAAGCGCGGGCGGATCCGCGCCAGCTCGGCCCATAACTCGGCGCAGCCGGCATCGACGCCATACACCGTAAGATCGAGCATGCCCTGTGGTGGGCCGTGGGTGATCAGCACATCTACGTTCGTCGGCACCTGCGCCCAGACGCGCCGCAACTCCGGCGGATCGAGGTTAAAGGCCCAATCGAGAAAGCGCGGTTGCCAGGGGCTGCCGTAAAATCGCAGCTCACCGATCTGCACCGCCGAGTCGCACAAGTACACGCCGTTACTAAAGATTTTCGGCATATACGCCGGCATCTCCGCACAAATCCAATCGTGATTACCGGCGATCACCAGTTTATGTCGATGCGGCAGCCTGCCCAGCCACTCATTCAAGGCCCGCAATTCATCCAGTTCGCCGTGGGCCGTCAGATCGCCGGCATGGATGAGCACATCGCCCTCAGGCACGCCGACCTGCTCGTGCATACCGTGGGTGTCGCTGATCACCACAATCCGCAGACTCATAGGCGGTTCCCGTTTGTCGAGGATAGGAAAACGGCGCCCTTCGCTAGAGCGCCGCTACATATCTGTTTTGGATTGCGATCGGTGTTATATGTGGTGGGCGATACTGGACTCGAACCAGTGACCTCATCCGTGTGAAGGATGCGCTCTAGCCAACTGAGCTAATCGCCCGGGGTTTTCAACAGCGCGCAGTATAGCATATCCGCTTTCTTAACGCAAACGCGGCCGGTAGCGACGCACAATTCCGCATCGCCACCGGGCCTCTGCATCCTGTATCCTCAACTACGCCGGCACCTCATCGACATTGCTTGGTTGCGTGCCGCGGCCGACGCCCCAATAGATAAAGCCGCGCTCGGCCATCTCTTTCGGGTCGTACAGATTGCGGCCGTCGATCACAACCGGCCGGCGCATGAAGCCGTGGATCTTCTCCCAGTTCAGTTGCTTGAACTCGTTCCATTCGGTTACCAACAACAGCGCATCGGCCTCTTTGGCGACATCATACGCCGTGGCGCAGAAAGTCACTTCCGGCATCATCTCGCCGGCATTCTCCATCGCCACCGGGTCGTAGGCTTTCACACGGGCGCCGGCGGCCTGCAGGGCCTGAATAATATCGACACTCGGCGCCTCGCGCATGTCGTCGGTGTTCGGCTTGAAGGAAAGCCCGAGCACACCTACCACTGTGCCGGTCAAATCGCCCAATACCGTTTCGACCTTCTGCACGAACTTGTTGCGCGCGTCGCGGTTAATATCCATTACTGCCTGAAGCAACTGCGGGTGACAGCCGGACGAAGCAGCCATGTGGTGCAGCGCCAGCACATCCTTCGGGAAGCATGAACCGCCGTAGCCGATACCGGCATCCAGGAAGTGCGGGCCGATTCGCTTGTCGGCGCCCATACCGCGCGCCACTTCACGAACATCGGCGCCAAGCCGCTCGCAGATCTGGGCGATCTCGTTGATAAAGCTGATTCGGGTTGCCAGGAATGCATTCGAGGCGTATTTGATCATCTCGGCGGTGCGCAGGTCGGTGATAATAATGGTGGCGCCGAGTGGTGCGTGCAGTTCGGCAACTTTTTCGGCCGCTTCACGATCGGTTGCGCCAAGCACGATCCGATCCGGCTTGAAGAAATCGCTGATCGCCGAGCCTTCGCGCAGGAACTCAGGGTTCGACACAACCGCGAAGCTGATCCCCGAGACGGCATGTTCGGAGATGATATTCGTCACCATATCGCCGGTGCCCACCGGCACCGTGCTCTTGTCGATAATCACTGCCGAATGGTTCAAATACTTGCCGATGCTGCGGGCCGCCGACTTCACCTGGCTCAGATCGGCGGCGCCGTCCGGCCCCATTGGTGTGCCGACGGTGATAAAGATCAACTCGCTCGGCCAATGCCAATGCATAATCGTCGGTGAAGCGCAAGCGGCCGGCGCGCATGTTTCGCTCTTGCAGCTCTTCCAGTCCCGGCTCATAGATCGGCGATTTGCCGCTGCGCAGCAAGTCCAGCTTATCTGGGTTAATCTCCAGGCAGTAAACGGTATTCCCCAGATCAGCAAAACAGACGCCGGTCGTCAGGCCGACGTAGCCGGTACCCACAACAGCTATGGTACTCAAGTCGGTACTCCTCAGTAGTGATGGCCGCAGTTCGGCCGGTTTCGTGATTCCTACTACCTACAGTTGAGCGTAGACAGTATGGTTAAATATTGAATGAATCGCCCCTGATAGCTCGATGACAGGGCGTTCAGACGGCATTGATTCAGAGCGCTACCTCAATCCCCAACCCTTCCGCAGCAGCCTGAGTCAGCGCTAATCCGGCCACTGCCAGATCCTGGATCGCATTTCCGACCGACTTGAAGAAGGTGATCTCGGTCTCATTTTGCCGGCCTGCGATCTTTCCGGCGAGTACTTCGCCTAACTCGCCGGCAACGTGGTTGCTCGCGATCAATCCCTGGTCGCGGGCCTGGATGAGATCGCCCGCTTCGGCCCAGGCTGGTTCGCGCTGATCCACAATCACCCGTGCGCGGGCCACCGTTTCCGGCGGCACTTCCGCCATCTGCGCCGTGAACGAGCCGACACCATTGATATGGGTTCCCGGCCGCACAGCGCCATCGGCGAACAGCGGGGTTGCGCTACTTGTGGCGGTGCAGATAATATCGGCATCGGCGAGGGCTTGTTGCACCGTTGGGGCAATCCGCACCTCACCATGGTAGCCCTCGCCGCGCAACCGCGACGCCAGTAGCCCCGCTCGGTCGCGGGTGCGGTTCACAATCCAGATCCGTTCGATTGGCCGAACCGCCAGCACCGCCAGCACTTGCGGCAGTGCCTGGGCGCCGGCGCCGAAGATCGCCAACGACTGTGCATCCGGCCGGCCAGGGCTCGAGTTGCCGCGCCCGACGCCGCCCCGGTTCGTAGGGCGGTCAGGTAGGTGCCGTCGAGGACTGCCAATGGTCGGCCGGATTGCGGATCAAACAGCGTTACCAAGGCATAAATACTTGGCTCAGCCCGTCTGATATTGTGCGGGAAGACCGATACGACCTTGATACCAAGGGCGCCGCCGCCGTGATCGGCGAGGCGCGCCGGCATAAAGAAGCTGATCCCTTGCTGGGCCGGGGTGCTGATATGCGTGCGCAAGGGCACATCAGCCTCACCATTCGACAAACGGGTAAACGCGGCCGCGACCGCATCGATTGCGGCCGGCATCGATACTGCACGCCGTACATCATCGCCGGAAAGCACCCGCATATAGTTCCCCTTAGAAACAAATAGGGAGGCCGGCACGTAAAGCGCCGAACCTCCCTATGCTTCCTGATACCGCTTTCAGAACTACGCCTCGGTTTTGGGATCTTCAGTCGCCTCAGGCGCAGTCGCCTCAGGCGCCGCAGCTTCAGCCGGCGCCGCAGCTTCAGCCGGTGCAACAGCTTCAGCCGACTCAGCCGGCGCGGCCGACTCAGCCGGTGCAGCCGGTTCTTCGCCTTCAGTCTCACCAACCTCCGAATCGCTCACCCGGCGCAGCGACAAACCCATGCGCTGGCGCTGGCGATCCAGGCTGATCACCTTGGCTGTGACTGTCTGGCCGGGCTGGAGCACATCACGCGGCTGCGTCTGAGGATCGACGTCCAACTCACTGGCGTGAATCAAACCTTCGACCGCCTCTTCGACCTGCACAAATGCACCGAAGGGCGTAACATTCGTAACCGGGCCGCTGATCAACTGGCCGAGCGTGTAGCGCTGATCGATCGTATCCCAGGGGTTCGCCTGCAACTGCCGGATCGACAATCCGATCCGCTCGCGATCACGATCGATCTCAACCACAACCACTTTCACTTCCTGGCCGGGCTGAAGCACCTCACGCGGATGGTTAACCCGCTGCCAGCTCAACTCCGAGATATGGGCCAGACCATCGGCGCCGCCAAGATCAATAAAGGCGCCGAAGTTCGTCAACTGGTTGACCCGGCCGGTGATCGTATCGCCCGGCTGCAATTCGGTGAGCAAGCGCTGCTTCTGGGCGCGGCGCCACTCCTGGGTTGCAGCGCGCTCCGAAAGAACCAGTCGGTTACGCTCGCGATCAACCTCGATCACCTTAAGCGGGATCTCCTGGTTCACCATCTTCTGCAGCGCCTGCTGCCGCTCCTCGGCGGCGGTGCGCCCGTGAAGTTGAGCCACCTGCGAGGCCGGTACAAAGCCGCGAATCCGATTGAACTGAACCAGCAGGCCGCCTTTGTTAAACCCGATCACCTTACAGCGGACGATCCCGCCGTCGTTAAACAGCTGCTCGGCGTGCTCCCAATCCTTCGCGACCTGAACCATAGTCAGCGAGAGGATAAGATCACCCTCACGATTCTCAGGCTCCTGGACGTAAACCTGGATCGTTTCGCCGATTTTCAGGGTGCCGAGAAACTCGTCCCCCATCTGACGGAGATCCTGCGCCGGGATTACCCCCTCGCGCTTGGTGCCGATCGACACCAGTACCCCACTATCCTCGATCTGCATGACCAGACCCTCACGCAGCTCACCTCGCTGCGGTCGAGCGTAATCATATTCGTCGAGAAGTGTGGTCCAATCCAGGTCCTCAGTCTCGAAGATGACCTGATCCGGTTGCACAGACATGCGTTGCTGCCTCCTAAAAAGAATTTTTTTAGTTGTCGCCCCACAGAACCAAAAAAAACCGCCACCTCAAAGCAGAGGCTGGCGGGCATTGCGCGAGTTGTACTAAGCGCGATACTCCAACGGTGGCAGCGGCAAACCTCCGCAGAGTAAACCACACCGGCGCCTTCTGCCGGTTCCGCTGGGTGGCGCCCTTGTCCATCGTCGCGTAACTACCGGCTTGAGGGTGGAACCATGGCGGAGACAACTATGTTTTACAATAGGATGATTATAGTCAACATTGTGAAATTGTCAACACGCGATGAACGAATATACGCTGGCTGCCCGGAATATCGCCTGCTGCGGAAGGCAGCACGGCGATGTAAGGATGCTGGTACACATGTTGCATTGTAAGTAGTACAATAGTGGTGTTGATACGGTTGACGCTCGTATACGGCCATGCTATGATCCGGCTGGTTGTAGAGATGTAGATACTGGTATCAGATGTACATTATCGGGTTTCGACAGCCGACGTTCCGCCGACTGCCGCAAGGTGGCCGGCTTTTTTTGTCGGCAGGCTTCCGCAGGCTTGTGCGGTGATGAAATAGTGAGTGTAAGCAAGCATGGTCGGGCAGATTAAACGCTTTCTGGTCGGCAAACCGATTGCAACCGAACAACAGCGCCATCATCGTCTGAGTCGCAGAACCGCTCTGGCTGTCCTTTCATCCGATGCGCTTTCATCGGTTGCCTACGCTACCGAAGCGATTCTGGCGGTGCTGATTCTGGCTGGAACCGCTGCGTTTGAAGTGGCGCTGCCGATCGGTGCCGCGATCGCCGTCTTGATTCTGGTGGTCGGGTTCTCGTACCGTCAGACAATCCGCGCCTATCCACAGGGTGGTGGCGGTTATATTGTCGCCAGGGAAAATCTCGGCGAAACTTCCGGCCTGATCGCCGCCGGCGCCCTGTTGATCGATTATGTGCTGACGGTCGCGGTCGCAATTTCGGCCGGTGTGGCAGCAATTACGTCGCTCGCCGGTAATGTTGGGATGCCCGGCCTTACAAATTATTCCGTCGAGATCGCGCTCTTTTTTACGGCTCTGGTGACACTGGTTAATCTGCGCGGCGTGAAGGAGAGCGGCGGCGGGGGGATTTTTGCCCTGCCGACATATGCCTTTATCGCCTGTATCCTGCTGCTGATTGGTTTCGGGATCTTTCGATCGGTGACGGTTGGTGTAACCCCGGTGGTGCATTCGGTTGCCCCACCATTGCCGGAAGCAACGCAGGCCCTTGGAATCTGGTTGTTGCTGCGGGCCTTCGCCGCCGGGTGTACTGCGCTCACCGGAATCGAGGCGATCAGCGACGGCGTGCCGCTGTTTCGCGTTCCCGAGTCGCGCAATGCCGCGACAACTCTCGGTTGGATGGTGCTGATCCTGGTTACGATGTTTCTCGGTGTTACCTGGCTTGCCTATACCCACGGTGCATTGCCGAATGAACTCACCCACGAGACGGTGATCTCGCAGATGGCCCGCACGATCTTCGGCGTTGGTCCGGTCTATGTGGCGATCCAGGTTGCTACGGCCCTGATCCTGGTGCTGGCGGCGAACACCGCATTCGCCGACTTTCCGCGCCTTGCCTCGTTCCTCTCGCGTGATCGCTTTTTGCCGCGTCAGTTTGCCTCACGCGGCGATCGGTTGGTCTTCTCGAATGGAATTGTGGTCTTGGGGATGTTCTCGGCGCTGCTGGTGATTTTGTTCAACGCCAACGAAATCGCTATGTTGCCGCTCTATGCGATCGGGGTATTCATCTCGTTCACGCTGTCGCAAAGCGGGATGGTGCAGCGGCATTTGCGTCTACGTGAAGAAGGCTGGCAGCGGGGCGCATTGATTAGCGGGATCGGCGCAACCCTTACTGCCATCGTGATGGTGGTTTTGGCTGTTACAAAGTTCACCCACGGCGCCTGGATGGTCTTGCTGATGATCCCGTTTCTGGTGTTGCTCTTTCGTGGAATCCGGCGCCATTACGAGCATGTCGCCGAGCAATTATCGCTCAGTGGTGCGCCTCGCCCGGTGCCGTTGCGCCGCCACACGGCAATTGTGCTGGTTAGTGGCATTCATCGCGGTGTGTTGCCGGCATTGCAATATGCCCGGTCGATTGCGCCCGATAACGCAACTGCAGTCTATGTTAATCTCGATCCGGAGCAGACGGAGAAGATCAGTACCCGCTGGTGCGATTGGGGCTGCGAGGTGCCGCTTGTGGTGCTCGAATCGCCCTATCGCTCGCTGCTGACGCCGCTGATGCGCTATATCGATGAGATGGATACGCGCTATAGCGATGATGTGATCACGATTGTGTTGCCGGAATTTGTGCCCGCCCACTGGTGGGAACACATTCTCCATAATCAAACCGGCCTGTTGATCAAGACCGCGTTGATGTTCCGCAAGGGCAAGGTAGTTACCAGCGTGCCGTATCGGTTGGAGAAATAAATCGGGTTGTCGATGTTGCCGCTTTGCCGCAACATCGACAATCCCACGATCATTTAGTCCAGGTAGCCCTGCAAACGGTTGCCGACGCTCGGGTGGCGCAGGCGGCGCAGTGCCTCGGCTTCGATCTGGCGGGTGCGCTCACGGGTGATCCCGAAGGCCACCCCGACTTCCTCAAGGGTGTGGCGCTGGCCGTCGAGCAGGCCATAACGCATCTGCAAAATCTTCCGTTCGCGATCAGGAAGATCATTCAATGCTGCGGTAATCTCAGCGTGCAGCATATTTTGCGCTGCGATCTCCATTGGCGTCTCAAGGCTCTCGTCGGCCAGAACTTCACTCACCCGGCCTTCGCTCTCGTTGTTCAGCGGTTGTTCCAGCGAAACCGGCTGGATCGAGGCCTGGAGCAGGCGCTTGATTTTGCGCAGGCTGACCCCAAGGGCATGGGCCAACTCTTCGGCGGTCGGTTCGCGCTCAAGTTCTTGTTCAAGTCGGTAGACTGCACGGCGGAGATGTACGATCGATTCGCTGAGGTGAACCGGCAAGCGGATGAGGCGACTTTGCTCGGCGATCGAGCGCGTAACAGCCTGACGAATCCACCAGGTTGCATAGGTCGAGAAGCGATTGCCCTTGGTGTAGTCGAACTTCTCGACGGCGCGCATCAGGCCGATATTGCCTTCCTGCACCAGATCCATAAAGGCCATCGGGCTGCCGATATATTTTTTCGCGACACTTACCACCAGACGTAGATTCGCCTGGATCAGTTTGCGCCGGGCTTCGAGGCCACGGGCCACAACTATTTCCAGCCGCCCACGCTCACGTCCGTTGACGTAATCCTCATTGTCGATGCGTTGTCGGGCTGCCTTACCCTCGGTGATCTGCATTGCAAGGTTGCGTTCTTCTGCGGCATTCAGCAGCGCAACCTGTCCAATCTCTTGCAGATACAATTGGACTGAATCTTCAACCGGCTCGACATCAGCATCCTCAGGGGATTCCTCTTCGGCTTCAAGCTCCATTTCCGGCTCATCAGCATCGGGCTCGCGCGCATCTTCGCCGTCCCAATTGTTGGATGTGCCGGCCTGAACGCTTGTATGATCATCGTCCAGCGTGCGAGCTTCTTTGGCTTTGCGGAAGTTCTTCACGGCGATCTCTCCTGAATAGCTCAGCGGCGTAAGCCATTCTCGGCGCCGGTTCGGCGAGGATGCCTGCGGCGTCGGCGTCCACTATGCGAACATTTGGAGGCCGGTCGATCTCTATAACTTGACTGTACAGATATCTGGGCCTTCAAAGGTTTCGGTTCCTTACATTTTCACCTTTTGCACAGACTTTGTCAAGACTGGATCAGTGCGAATTTTGCACGGATTTTGGCCGGTGGGCATCAATCGTCGCTCCACTCTGGCTCCTGGGCGACAGCAGCGCCAATTCAAGTACGGCTGCTGCGATCTCATCGGTGCCGAGCAGGCCCGTAGTGATTTCAGGCACGGTGCTGCGCACCATCGCGGTATCGACAAAGCCGCCTGGATGCAGACAATTGACATTGATGCCGTAGCGGCGTAGATCCTTTGCCATCACGCGGGTTAAACCATCAACAGCGCATTTAGCCGAATAGTACGCGGCAAAACCCGGTACGCCAATTCGCTCAAGCGGCGCGCCGATAGTGATGATATTTCCGCCGCCGCGGCTTGTCATCTGCGGGATAACTGCCTGTGCCGCCAGGAATGTGCCCTTCACCAGTGTGTCGTATATGGCATCCCACTGGTTCGCGCTGGTCTCCTGCAACGGTGCTCGTAGCCCAACTCCGGCGCTGGTTACCAGAATGCCGATCGGTCCAAGTTGTTCGCCAACCTGTGCAACAACTTCCTGCACCTGTGCAGCTTCACGGACATCAGCAGCGATACCCAGGCTACGTCCACCCAGGTCGTCAATCAGCCATGCCGTTTCGGCAACTTCATCGGCACTGCGAGCAGTTACGGCTACCAACGCTCCGGCACGGGCCAGGCTCAGGGCCATGGCCCGGCCTAATCCACGCCCGCCGCCTGTCACCAGCGCCACGGTTCCGGTCAATTGCATCGGTATTGCTCCTTTCAGTACCCGGCTTCTGTGCAAATCCTTTGCGTTCCGTACTATGCTCTACGGAACCGCGTGCGAAATGGATGTCTTTGGGTAAGTTGACGCCAGCGTATGGGTCGCATCCCGCCATGCAACAAACCTCCCCGGAGGGAGGTTTGTGACGGAATAGCCGCAAAGAATGGCAAGGCAGGGTTCGGTTGCGGGTTGGATGCCTGCGGGGTTAGATATCGCGTTCAATCACAAAATGCGCCAGATCAATCAGCGCGCGGTGGGCAGCCGAGGGTGGGAAGATCGCCAGATGATCGATCGCGCGGACGATCAGGCGCCGCGCTTCTTCCATCGCCCGGTTAACGCCGCCCAGCGCAATGACTTCCTCGATCGCCTGGCGCACCGTGGTCTCATCAGGCTGGCTTTGTTCGATGATCGCATGCAGTTCCGGGCTGCTGCCGGCAGCAACGGCGTAGATCAAGGGCAGGGTGATCGTACCCTGGCGCAAATCATTTCCCGCCGGCTTGCCGAGTGTATGCTCATCGCCGACAAAGTCGAGCACATCATCGACGATCTGGAATGCCGTGCCGAGATCGTGCCCGTAGCGTCCCAATGCGGTAATTTCGGCCTCGCTACCCTGGCCGGCAACCATCCCGGCTTTGCAGGCCGCCTCAAACAGCACCGCCGTTTTCGCCCCGGTTTTGTAATAATATTGAGCCAGGGCCGTTTCGAGCGGCGTAATATGGGTTACCGGGCTAAGCTCGCCTTCAACAATTGTTTGCACCGCCTGGGCATAAAAAGTGATGATCCGCGGATCAGGACTCAGGGCCATCTCACCTGCGGCGAGAGCAAAGAAATAATCGCCCACCATGAGTGCGACATCGTTGTCCCAGCGGGTATGTACCGTTACCCGGCCGCGCCGGCGGGCGGCTTGATCGACCAGATCGTCGTGGACAAGTGAGGCGGCGTGGATCAACTCGGCCGAGGCTGCCGGATGAATCACCCACTCCAGCCGATAATTACCCAAACGGGCCGCCAGAAGCGCCAATGCGGCCCGCAGCCGTTTGCCGCCCGAACGTACTGTGTGGGCGCTGGCAGCACTGATCAACGCCGAACGCGAACGCGAACGTTCAAGCAGCAATTGTTCCACCGCCAGCAGATCATCGGTAATTCCGGCCATATGGAATATCCCGGCCACGCCGGCTGTCTGCGAAGGTAACTGCTGCGTTCCGTGCGGCACCAGCAGTCCGAGTGCGTGTTCCGCCTCCGGCCCGGTTGTGTGCGTTCGATAGACCGCCATATGGCTGTCCTTCCTAGCGTATCCAAGCCGAAGCGGTATCGGCTCGATGGTCATGCCTGTGCCGTCGGTACGAACCGTCGGCCGCAGCAATCTTTGTGTCGAATATCACAAACTTTAGTATAGCACTATCTTAACCCCTGTCAAGCCAAGATAGTTCCGTTGCCGCATAAGGTTTTGATTATACTTTGCCGGGCTAGGGCGCGACTGTCTGTAATGTACGTTACGGGCGACAACTAAACAGATAATTCCATAGATCGTCCTGAAGCGTCAATACCGATTATGCATCAAAATGACTGAACCTGTGTATAATAGAGAACTGTTAGAACCTTGGTCGATATGTGTAGAAATTTACGTGCTGAAAGTGCCTTCCGATACATCCATATTGAGCGCAGTTGCGTAGATAAGGATGAGGGCGTGGAGGATGAGATCGCACTCGTGTCCGCCACGACACAAAATACCGGTGCCACAGATCAGGCTACCGATGAAACACTGATGATGTTGATCGCCGAAGGCGACAGCATTGCTTTGGCGCGGCTTTACGATCGCTATAGCCGGGTTGTGTACGGTCTGGCTTTACGCATTCTGGGCAATGCCGAACCTGCCGAAGATATTGTGCAAGAAACATTCTGGCGGGTTTGGAAGCGTAGTACCACATTTCAAGCCAGTCAGGGCCAGGTTGCGCCATGGTTATTCGGTATCGCCCGTAACCTGTGCATCGATGAATTGCGACGGCGTCAGTCGCGTCCGGCAACGATCAGCAATGGGATTGATACGCCGCTGATCGCGGCTTTGCCCGATCTGGGGCAGGATGTCGAGGCGCTTTCATGGGAGATTGAGCGCCGGCAGTTGATCGTCGGGGCACTGAGTGAGCTTCCCGCCGACCAACGTCAAGTGATCGAATTGGCATATTTCGGCGGCCTGTCGCAACGTGAAATTGCCGCACAGTTGGAAAGTCCCCTTGGCACAATCAAGACTCGGATCCGCCTTGCCCTGCAAAAACTAAAAGGTTCGCTGCAGCAGCTGGGAGTCGGTCAGGACGACCGCTAGATAGTTTGCGACGATGAATACGTCCGATCAGAACAATATAGAAAGTCAGCTTGCTGCCTACGCTCTGGGTGCACTCGATCTTGACGAGATGCCCGATCTCGAACGGGTTTTGGCGGAATCTCCAGAGCACCGCGACGAGTTGGTTCGTCTGCGTACGGTTGTGGCCCATTTGCCGTATGCCGCAACGTCTGTCGATCCGCCCGCCCATATTCGCGAGCAGTTGTTGGCGCGGGTCGCCGCCGATCAGCAAACCCGCGTAAAGCCGGTGATCGCTGCGCCGTCGCCCGCCGCGCGCCCCTTGCCCAGGCGCACATCCTCCTGGTTGATTACGACCACTATGGCGATCCTCGCGGTGCTGGTGCTTGGCCTTGGCGGCCTGACGTTGACGTTACAGCAGACGGTTGCCAACATGGCGGCGACGAATAGTGCTCTGATTACAACTGTCGATCAGTTGCAGGGCGTGCTCGCTGAGACGCAGTTGCGGCAGGCGCAACTGGCCGATGATCTGCGCGCCGGCCAGATGCAGATCGATCAACTGAACGATCGCCTGGCTCAAGATCAAACCCTGATTGCCTATGTGACGGCGCCGGGTGTTGCTACGCGCGAACTGCAAGCCGCCGATGCCGCTGAGATGGCCCGGGGCGAGATGTATATGTACCCCGGTAATTCCGACGCGGTGGTGTTGTTTAGCGGTTTGGAGACGTTGGAAGCGGGCAAAGTTTATCAATTCTGGTTGGCCGACGGAGCGACGCAAGTCGCCGGCGGTACATTCAGTGTTAATGCCAGTGGAATCGCGACCCTGGTGATTGATGCGCCGCGTGAAGTGAATGCCTACCGCCAGGTGATGGTGACGGTCGAACCAGCCGGCGGGAGTACCTCCCCCAGTAATCAAGTGGTGTTAAGCGGATCGCTTTAATGGTGGCGTAGGCTCGCAAGTTTGTACGGCGCTACGGCCGCCATACCATTTCCCCGCCGGCTGTCGCCGGAAAGATCGCATTCATCAACCCCAAATCAGTATCGGCGCAGGTTAACTCATCGCTGGCTCGTAGATCGGCGGCGTCGCGGTAGCCCAACAAGAATTGCGCTAATCCACCCAGACTGATCCGCCGGATCGCAAGATCGCGTGGTTCGCTTTCACGCACAATACTCATCTGCCGCTTTTCGACCGCCAGGATTGCGCTGCCGCCGCTCCATTCCAGGCCGATCCGGCCTTCCCAGCCGTGATAATTTGAACGATTCAGGCGTTCGTGCAACTCGATGCGTAATTCGTCCAGCGCGGCGAATGGATCGACCACTCCCCACAGCCAGGCTGCAGCATCAGGCGCCGGTGCGCGCAGTTCCAACCGGGCGCCAAGCTGGATCGCCGCCCGCGCCGTCACATGGATTGCCGGTAGCTCAAGCGCAAGCAGATCGCCGGATGCACGCACCTGGGCGGTTAATGCTTGGATAAGCATGCGGGCGGCGCCGCTGTCGGCGGCGGCGGCCTCGCGTACCAGCAATGCGCCGATACTCGGGCTGAGCGCCGCGTAGGCTACCGGGCGCCTGCGGTTGTCATCGAGAATCTGCAACCGGCTGTTGCCGGCCAGGATCCAGCGCCAGTCGGGCATAGCTCGTTGCGGCGCCAACGGGATGCGATCATAGCTCGCGGCGTAGAGGGCGGCAAGATCGGCGATATCTTGCTCGCCGGCCAAACGAAGCCCACTCTTTGGATGCGGCGTTGTTTGCGGATCGAGTGTGAGATGGCTGCGCAGAGCACAAGGCGCCAGGCCGTATTCGGCGAATTGTGCCGGCGGACGGCGCAGACTCAGCCATGGCAAACCGGCTTCAGCCGCCGCATGTACCGCCGCCTCAAGCAGGGCGTTTCGCACCGCCGGACTGCCCGATACCAGCTTGACGATTTCAAGCACCTCCAGCGTTGCTGCGCCCAGGCGTGCTCGTTGGTGGCTGAGCAAAACATACCCCGCCGCAGCAGTTCGTTGCAGCGCCAGGAGCGTGAATGAGTCCGTTGTGCGTGGGGCGGCGAGATGTCGTGCGAGCGCGGCGTCGCCGACGAATGCCCGTAAACGTTCGTCGTGTGCGCCTGGGATCACCGCTACCGCATCCATGCCAGTTCCTGTTCTACTATGACCTTGCGTTGGTGAACGAACTCCTTGGCACCGCGTCAAGCATCGCTCAGCACACCCGCTACCCGAAATGCTTACCCGGTACTCTGTTCCCATTGCAGGAGCGAGTCGTTTACATTATGATCAGTGTATGAAGATCGAAGCCGTTATTTTCGATCGTGACCACACGCTGGTGTATTTTGACACTCAGCGCGTGGCTGCATTGAGCGCGCAGATCGCACAGATTGCGCCGGGATTGCCGGTTGAAGCCGCACAGCAATACTGGGCTACATGGCCGGGGCCGTGGCCACAGCTTGCTGCGGACGAAGCGGCATTCTGGCGTGATTTCTGGACGGGTTTGGGCTCCGCACATGATCTTCCCGGCGATCATGTGCGTCGGCTCGCCACTGAGATTGGGCCACTCTACCACACCTGCTTCAAAGCATACCCCGAATCGGCGGCAGTGGTGCAACAGTTATCCAGCCGGGGATTGCGCCTGGCGGTATTGACGAACTTTGAATTGCCGAGTGTTGATCTGACGTTACGTTATGCCGGGATCGACCCGCACTATTTCCAGGTGATGATCAGCAGTATTACCCTTGGTGTAGCCAAACCGGATCCGCGCGCCTTTCGGGCCACTGCGGCGGCGCTCGATGTTCCGGTTGAGCACTGTGCCTTTGTTGATGATCTGCCCGTACATGTGGCCGCCGCACATGCCGTCGGAATGCAAGCTTACCGGATCGATCGTCAATCCGCCGGCGACCAGGATCCAACCGTTGTACGCTCCTTGGATGTTTTTGTGGAGCGTATCTCCCCTTTCTTCATGGCTTGAGTCCTCCATTCCTCATCCCACCCTGACTACGACAGCCTGTCGTAGCTTCTGTCATCTCTTGCTCATCTCATAGTCTTCCGATCCTCGGCAGTAAATTTTACAATCAGCCTTAGGTATGAGGACGGGGTTCTCAATCGGGTAACGAGTCGGGCCTGCTTGCTCTACAAGGTGTGCCGCGCTGAACGTCGCGCCACTCGACACTCAGGCAAGGAATGAGGAGACCATGATCACCCAGCAGTTCGACAATCACTCCCGCACCGCTGCCGGGAACCAGCGCAGCGTTGGCTCGCGTGGGCGACTGGGGCGCGATGAACGCGATCCCGCCGACGCCGAGACGCTGGTGCAGATGGATCTGGCCACTCTGGTGCGGCACTGTGCGACCGAAAGTGAACGATTTTACCGTGGGTTGCCGCACGACACATGTTACAGTTACGAGCTCTTTCGCCGGGCTCTGGTAGATCGTGATGAGCCGGCATGGGAACAGTTGTATCTGCATTACAGCGGATTGGTCGAAGGTTGGATCCGGCGCAGCGGTGCATTCAACAGCAGCGGCGAAAGCAGCGAATATTTCGTCGTCGGTGCATTTACCAAGTTCTGGCGCGCAATTGGCGCCGAACGCTTTACCTCATTCCCGACCCTGGCTTCGCTGTTGCAGTATCTCCAACTCTGCGCCACCAGTGTTGTGATCGACAGTGTCCGTGCGCAGTCGTGGTCGGAGATGTTGCCGGAAGAGACGATCACCTCGACCCATGGGCCACAAACATCGCCCGACGAAGAGGCGATGAACCGGGTCGATCGGCAGGAATTCTGGCGCTTTATCGACAGCCAGTTGAACAACGACACCGAGCGCGTGGTAGTCTACTGTTCGTTTGTCCTCGGCTTAACGCCGCGGGCAATTTATGCCCGGCGCAGCGAACTATTCGAGAGCGTCAACGACGTGTATAACGTCAAGCGCAATGTTCTGGGGCGGCTCAGCCGGAACACCCAACTGCGCCAATTGATCGCATTGTAAGGTTCGGTTCGCGGCTGGAACGCCGGCTCCAGGGTGTGATTTGTCGGCGTAGGATCCGCAAAATAAAGCCCTGCGAGGCCCGTATCAAACCGATACGGGCTTTTTTTCTTTTCGTAAAATCTACTATACAATGTAGGGGCTATGTAAAAACGCGGTAACGGTGCGTTTCTTACTATGCAATACGGGCGGATCGAGCGGCGACGTGTCAGGAGCGCGGCTATGGATTATGATGAAAGCTGGGATGAGGGCTGTGTAGCTCCGCCCGGCCTTTGGGGCGACGCTATCATGGCTGTAGTGGACGGTGAGGCCGACGAGGCGATGCTCGCCCATATGCGTGGCTGCCCGGCCTGTACGGCGCGCGTAGAGCGTATCCGGGCATTACAGCGGACGTTGCGTCGGCAGTTCTACCGGCTGTTTTGTCCGAGCACCGATCTGCTGGTTGACTATTGCCAGGGTCTACTCGATCCGTACCAGCGCGCCGTGATCGCACATCATGTTGCGATCTGCCCTTACTGTGCGGAAGAGTTTGCGTTGCTCGATCGGAATCTACCGGCGCATGATCTTTTTGACGTGGTCGGGTTGGCGCATTCCGGATTGCGTAGCGTGCTGTAACCAATGATATCTCAGATAACATAAAGCGGGCCGGCGTGATTGCGCCGGCCCGCTGTTGTCTCGGGCGTCGTAAACGCCCGAGTTCCCGCCTTAGGCGAAGTGATCGGCGATGTACGCGGTGAGATCGGCGACCCGCACCGAGTAGCCCCACTCGTTGTCGTACCAGGAGACAACCTTGAAAAAGTCGTCGCCCATCGCCATAGTCAACGGAATATCGACCACACTGCTATAGGTGGTGCCGATAAAATCGCTACTGACCAGTTCCGACTCGCTAACCCCGAGGATGCCCTCAAGCTCCTCGCTCTCGCTGGCCTCGCGGAACGCGTTGTTGATCTCTTCAACGCTGGTAGCGCGGCCCAGCAACACCGTGAAGTCCACCATCGAGACGGTCGCGGTGGGAACCCGCACGGCGAAGCCGTGGAATTTGCCCTTCAGTTCGGGAATAACCAGGGCGACGGCCTTGGCGGCGCCGGTGGTGGTGGGCACCATATTGATCGCAGCGGCGCGAGCGCGGCGCAGATCCTTATGGACATTGTCCTGGATGTTCTGATCCATTGTGTAGGAGTGAATCGTGGTCATCAGGCCACGCTCAATCCCAAAGCGATCGTTCAGCACTTTGGCGACGGGAGCAAGACAATTGGTGGTGCAGGAGGCGTTCGAGATAATGTTGTGCTGCTCGTGGTCGTACTTCGTCTCGTTTACGCCAAGGCAGAGCGTAATGTCTTCGCCTTTGGCGGGAGCCGAAATGATGACCTTCTTCGCGCCGGCTTGAATGTGGGCGCGAGCCTTGTCGGCATCGGTGAAGCGGCCGGTACACTCGATGACGATATCGACGCCCATATCGCCCCAGGGCAACTTAGCCGGATCGCGCTCGGCAAGTGCGGCGACATCATAGCGAGCATCGTCGTACTCAACCATGATCCGATCTTCCGTCACGCTTACTTCACCGTCGAACGGACCGTAAGTCGAGTCGTACCGGAGCAAGTGGGCCAGAGTTTCATTATCGGTGAGGTCGTTGATCGCGACGATCTCGAACTCATCGGGATGATACTCCAGCATTGCCTTAAAGCTCTGTCGACCAATTCGGCCGAAACCGTTGATTGCAACGCGTACCATGTGTTCTTGCCTCCTTCTCGGTAGGAGAATTCCGCGCCTCGTAACCATGGCGAACACGTCCGGCGGTAAGGTAATTCAGTAGAACTTGTGGTGCTACCGCTGCAATTGTTGCCGGACGAGGACGCGGATTATTATAGCATGCTGTGAGCGGCTTGCCGCGATGACTTGTGCTACAATCGCTCGTATGCGGTCGAGTAGAAGGAGGGCGCAATGGCGCTGACGATCGGGGTTGCGGCGTGCGTGTTGATACTCGCGTTGGTGGGTTTGATGCGCGGCCTGCGGCGAGGCATTGTCGCACTTGCCGGAACCTTGTTGGCCGCAGTCTTGATCGATCTCTGGCAGGCCCGCTGGATCAGTTGGCTGCGCGAGACGATGCAGTTTGAGCAGTGGGCGCTTCCGGCGTTTGTGCTGATTGCAATCATCTTTCTCGGGGTGACATTGCTGGTGGGTTATGGCGGAAGTATTCTGCTGCCGCCGGAGAAACCCGGCGCCAACAACGCACTCGCTCGATTGTTGGGCGGCCTGATTGGGGCGATCAACGGGGCACTGATCGCAAGTTATCTGTTGCGCTATGCTTCAGAGATCTGGCCCGACGCCACAATCAGCACGTTGTTGGCCGGCTCGCCTGCGGCGTTAATTCTTAACACCTGGTTGCCATGGTTTATCCTGGCATTGGTGGGAACCACGGCAGTGTTCGTTATCTTGCGGGCCACCGTGCGCATCTCACGCGCTCTGAATGCTCGTCCAACGGCTGCGCCGCCCACAATGCCGACGGCCAAAATACCGCCGACATCATCGTCATCGGTGGCGAACTCCAGCAGTCTGCGCGAGGCCGATCAGAAGTTGAGCGAGAAGATCGACCAACGGGCCGGGCGGTAAAAACGTAGGGCGCCACTATCGCAATTACCGATAGCGGCGCCCTGAAGGTTTTAGAATGAGATCGCGCGCTCGTTCAATGTTGTCCCCGGCCAGATCCGAATACTGCGCTCCAGGCGATTCTCGGGGCCGAAGCGGCACCCATCGCTGACAATTGCCCCATCGATAATGTGACAGTGCTCGCCGATCTGATTGGCCCGGCCGAGTACGCAGTTGCGCAGCACCGACCCCTCGCCGATCTGATTGTTCTCCCAGAGCACCGCCCCTTCAAGTGAGGTATCGGGGCCGATCTGCGAGCCGGCGCCGATCACCGTCGGCCCGATCACCCGTGCGCCGCGGGCGATCTTTACACCGTGACCAAGTACTACCGGGCCGACCACCTGTGCCTGGGGGTGAATATCGGCATCGCCCTCAAGCCAGACCCGGTTGGCGATCTCTTTGCCGCGGAAGCGGTAATTCATCTTGCCGATCAAAATGTCGTGATGCACATCAAGGTAGGTCTGCGGTTTCCCGATATCGGTCCAATACGCCCGCGAGGGAAAGCCGAACATTGGATCACCGGTTTGCAATACGACCGGGAACAGACCGCGCTCGAACATGTAGAACTGATCCGGCGGCACATAGCGGAAGATCTCCGGTTCGATAATATAGGTGCCGGCATTGATCAGATTCGTGGTGATATCCACTTCGCGGGGTTTTTCCAGAAAGCGGCGTACCCGGCCGTCGCTCTCGGTCTCGACAAGCCCGAACTGGGTCGGATCTTCGACCGGCGTGAGCGAGATCGTGAGCTTGCTCTTATTTTCGCGGTGATAATCCAACATCGCTCGCAGATCGAGATCGGTCATGACATCGCCGTTGAAAATAAAGGTCGAACCATCGAGCAAATGTTCGACATTCTTCACGGCCCCGGCGGTGCCGCGAGGCTCAGGTTCCTCGACAATATGGATTTTCATCTCTAAATGCGAACCATCGCCGAGGGCGTCGCGGAAGCGATCGGCCAGGTACTGAACGGCGAGCACAACCTCATTGATGCCCTGATCGCGCAGGCGCAGCAGCATCCATTCGAGAAAGGGCTGATTGACCAATGGAATCATCGGTTTGGGCGTGTTGCAGGTCAGTGGTCGCAGGCGCGATCCCTGGCCGCCGACAAGAATCACTGCTTTCATAGGCCTCCTTATGATCGCTGTCGTATGGTCGGCTATGGCACATGCAGCATTGGTACAACCTAGCTGCTCTGTGCATTATGGTAGCATTTTGCCGCTACGGAGACTGAACGTTGCCTGTCGTCAAACTGAGAATATTGTCATCCCTGGCTGAATAGAGCAATCCGACCAGAACCGAGAACCCGGCACCAGGAACCGCTGGATCAGGACGCAGAACCGACTTCACAACCCGGATAGGATCGCTATAGCTCACCGATGGAGATGAAGCGGTTGTGGTTAACGGCAGCGAATCAGGCGGCAAGCTGCGGGTAGGGTGCGCGGTGCAACGGAGCGGGCGCTTAACGCGAAGATCCGACCTCGGCGGCGACGATAGCACGCCAATAATCGAGAATATCGCGCAGAGTCTGGCGCAGCGTGATCTGCGGTTCCCACCCGGTATGCTCGCGGAGCAGCGTCGCATCACAACTGACGAGCGGAATATCGATCGGGCGCATCAATTCAGGGTTAAGGCGCAATTCAACCTGAGCCGTGCTTTCTTCAAGCAGAATGTCGAGCAGTTCACGCACCATCACCGGCCGACCGGAGCCGGCATTATAGACGGCGCCGCTCAGGCCGTGCTCCATAGCCAGTACATACGCACGCACCATATCGCGCACATCGGTGAAATCGCGGCGGGCGCTCAGATTACCGACCTGAACAACCGGTGGCTGGAGGCCGTGCTCAATCCGCGCGATCTGCCGCGCGAAGGCGGCGGTAACGAAGCGCTCATTCTGACGTGGGCCGATATGCGTGAAGGGGCGCACACGCACCACATCAAGCTGGTGGCTGAGGTGATACTGCTGCGCGAGGAGGCTCTGGGCGACTTTACTGACGCCATACGGACTGGTTGGCCGGAGCGGGCAATGCTCGTTGATCGGCAGATCCTCGGGGTCGATCTTGCCGTATTCTTCGTTGGTGCCGACGACCAGCACACGGGTGCGCATCCGATACTCGATCAGGGTGAGCAAAATATGCAATGCGCCGAGCGTATTTGTGGCCAGGGTAGCGGCCGGATCGCGAAATGATTCCGGGACAAACGGTTGGCCGGCGAGGTGATAAATGACCTGCGGCTGCACGGCTACAATGGCGCGCATTGTTGCTTCAGGATCGGCAAGATCGGCCTGAACGACTTGCACGCGGCCTTGCAATTCCGGCAGGTGGATCAGGTCGGATCGCGAAAGCCCCCATACCTCCCAACCCTTGTGATCCAGCAAATACTCGGCGAGGTGGCCGGCAACAAAACCATTTATTCCGGTAATCAGTGCGCGCATAATTCCGTAGAGGTAATCGTGATTTAAACCATTCTGTTGCGTTACGGTTCGCTGTGCATTTCGTTGACAGGGTTTGTGCAGCGTGGTACAATATAATTGCAATTGTAGCACGCTTTTGTTCAAGGGCGTCAGTAATACGTAAGTATGAAACTGACAATTTTGATATCAGGGTGCGAAACGCCTCGGGCGTACTGTATATGCGGTTGCTAAGGCGGATGTGGCGGGCGGAGGATGGTCGGAAGTGAAGGGATCGCCCGACATTCGACAACGCAAACGCCGGGAAAGCGAGCCAATATGGCACAGTCGAATTTTCTCTCGCAGTTTTCGGAAAAACCTCGTTACAACACCAAAGCGGTAGCCCAGGAAACAGGTGTGCCTGCGGACACATTTCGAGCCTGGGAGCGACGTTATGGTGTGCCGCGGCCACAGCGTACCGAAGGCGGGCATCGGTTGTATTCGGAACGCGACATCGCTACTATCCGCTGGTTGCGTGATCGGACAGCCGAGGGATTGACGATCAGCCAGGCGATTGCGCTGATGTCGGACGGCAGCGAGTCGAATTTGTCGTGGCTGAGCACGGCTGTTGACACCGAGCCGCATACCTGGGAGCGGCTTAACAGTCGTTTGTATGCTGCGCTGACCGACTTTGATTCAACCAGGGCCGAGCAGATTTTGGGTGAAGCGTTTGCGCTCTACCCGCTGGAAGAGGTCTTTCTCAAGCTGGTTCAGCCGGTTATGACGGATATTGGTGAGCAGTGGCATAACGGCAAGATCACGGTTACGGCCGAGCACTTCGCCACACAGTTCGTACGGCGGAAGCTGTCGGGATTGTTCAATACCTACAATATTACCGACGGGCGAGGGCTGGTGTTGGTCGGTTGTGCGCCGTCGGAGCAGCATGATCTCGGGGCTTTGATGCTGGCGGTTTTCCTGGTTCGCCACGGCTGGCAGGTGATCTACCTGGGGCCGGAAGTGCCGCAACGGGATCTGATCGAAACCGTGCGACAGTTGCAGCCCGACATTGTTTGTATGTCGGCTTCGACGACGGAAACCGCGACACAATTGTTGGAAGTCGGTCGGGCGATCCATTCGTTGCCGCCACCAACGCCGCAGTTCGGCTACGGCGGCCGGGCCTTCAATCTGAATGCGGTGCTGACCAATAAAATGCCGGGCCAGTTCCTTGGTAAGGATGCTCAGGAAGCGCTTGATGCCATTGCTTCGCTCATCGGTAATCGCTAACTTTGCTGTGTGATCGAGAGCCGACGTGGCATCCGTCGGCTCTTTTGTTACGTAGATCCGAGCAGAAATATGTACCACGCTTGTGGGGATTTGCCGAAATAGCGCGAACCCCGTATAGTGAGATGTAGAAACTTCACATTCGCTTGCTTTACCTGTGCGACTATGATGTACGGTGATGTACGGTACAGGTTGTAAAGGAGCGCTGCGTGTCCCTCCATCCGCTGACTTCTCTGGCCCTGGGCGCCGGTCGCCCGACGATCGTCAAACCATTGCCGGCCGAGGAACAGCTGGCGCAGCTTTTTCATCTTTCTGAACTTAGCACCGCTGTCGGCAGCGATGAACGCCCTCCACACGAGTCCCACAGTCTGCAGGACGCCTACGCTTTTTGTGAGCGGGTCATTCGTCAACACTCAAAAAGTTTCTTCTTTAGTACGCAGTTCTTGCCCAACGCTAAACGGCGTGCGGTGCGGGCATTGTACGCCTTTTGTCGTATCACCGATGACACCGTCGATATGGCCACCGGCGATCCGGCCCGGGCGCTGGCGACATGGGTGCGCCAGGTGCGCGCGGCCCGGCCAATCAGCCACGATCCGGTGTTGTTGGCCTGGTACGATACTCGTACGCGCTACAACCTTGCGCCGGAGTTGGTGAGTGAGTTGCTGGCCGGGGTGGCGATGGATCTGACGATCCATCGCTATGCGACCTTCGCCGATCTCTGGTTATACTGTTATCGCGTCGCGTCGGTTGTTGGCCTGTTGAGTATGGGGATTCTGGGCCATGGGCCGGGTGCTGAACCGTATGCGATCAAGCTCGGCGTTGCGCTGCAGATGACGAATATTTTGCGCGATGTGGGCGAAGACGCGAAGCGTGGACGGGTCTATCTGCCGCAAGAAGACCTGGATCGTTTCGGTATCGGCGCCGATGAGATTCTGGCCGAGGTGTACGACGATCGGTTCCGGGCGTTGATGCAGTTTGAAGTTGCGCGGACGCACCGGTTGTATGAAGAGAGCAAGCCGGGTTTGGCGCTGTTAACGTCCGACAGCCGGTTTGGTGTGGCGGCGGCGGCGGAGGTATATCGCGGTATCCTTGACAAGTTGGCTGCGAATAACTACGATGCCTATACCCGCCGGGCATATTTGCGTAACCGCGAGAAGTTGGCGCGGGTGCCGAAGATCTGGTGGGATTTGTACAAAATTCGCTATAGCTAGAGTTTACAGATGACGACAGGTGATATATTGAACGCTCAACGTGCATCCGGTTGGCCGCGCTGGATTTTAGATACCATCCTCTGGATACTGTTTCTCGGCCCGATTGCGTCGCCGTTGTTGCGGGCAACCGGCTTGCCGTTGTTGAGCGAGAGCGGTGGCTTGGCCCGCGATCTGATGGCGACGTATATTTGCCCCACCCCGGAACGATCGCTGCTGATGTTCGGATTGCCGATGGCAGTCTGTGCGCGTTGTTGGGGCGCCACCTTCGGCCTCTGGGCGGCCCGGTTGCTCGTTGTGCGCTCCGGTGATACGGGGCGCTCGCGGTTTTCCGCAGCTTGCATTGGATCGTACGCCTGTTCCTCTGCGCGCTGCCGTTTGCATTCTGGCCGCTTGAAATTGTCGGCCATTACGATGGCTGGTGGTTCGCTCCGATCTGGTTGCTGTTGATCAATGGCGCACAGGCCGGGTTTTTTGCCGGTCTGTTCTTCTGCTCGATCTGGCCGGGACTCTGGCCGGCGACGGAGGTTGAACCTGCGGCTTCAGGCGCGCATTCAATGCCGGCTTGATAGCCGGCCCATGAGCCTGGGTCGGGATGGGTTGCGAAGACTCCGCACTCTAAATTTGCCCTCTGCATGTAGTTACAGACCTGTCGGGTGACGCACACAGGTGTCAACATCAGCTATGATGGAGCCTGGTGTGTTCACTTGCCGGGTCTTTTCGATTTTTACTCGTCATCCAAGGATATTTTATGTTTCGCATATCTGTGTTGCTGGTGGTGGCACTGCTGCTTGCAGGCTGTCAGTTTGATCTCGGATTGTCGGGCGCCGGCCCAGACCCGACGGTGATGGCGTTGCAAACGCAAGTATCGTTGATGGAGCAGATTGATCGCCCGTCGGCAACAGCGCTGCCGCCACGCCCGACTGATCCGCCGCTGCCGACCATTCCACCGCAACCGACGATCGCTGCATCGCTGGCCGAGGCGGCGATTGAGCAAGAACGCTTGTTGGTGGAATTATATCGCCGTGCGAGTCCGGCAGTGGTTAGTATTGAAGTTGTGATCGACGCAGGCGCGAATCTGCCTGAGGATCATCCGACCTTGCCCGGCGTCCCCGATGGGCCGAGTGGTCAGGGTTCAGGGTTTTTGTACGACGATCAGGGCCATATCGTCACCAACAACCATGTGATCGAAGGCGCGAGCCGGTTGCAGGTGCGGTTCTTCGATGGGACGACCATCCTGGCCGATTTGATCGGCACCGATCCCGATAGCGACCTGGCCGTGATCAAGGTGCGTGAGCTGCCGCTGGGTGTTGCTCCACTGCTGCTGGCCGATTCACGCGAGGTTGTGGTGGGCCAGACCGCGATTGCGATCGGGAATCCCTTCGGTGAGCAGAATACGCTGACGGTTGGGGTGGTAAGTGGATTGGGCCGTACGCTGCGTGGCCCGGCCCGTAGCTTTGGGACGTTCAGCATTCCGAATATCATCCAGACCGACGCGGCGATCAATCCGGGCAACTCGGGCGGGCCGTTGTTGAATGCGCGGGGCGAAGTGATCGGCGTGAATACGGCGATCGCAGTGAGTTTCGGCAGCACAGCGTTTGAAGGCGTCGGGTATGCGGTGCCGTCGGGAATGGTATCACGCGTGGTGCCGGTATTGATCAGCGAGGGGCGTTATGCACATCCCTGGATGGGGATCAGTATGGTGTCGCTTGATGCATTGCTCGCCGATCGGTTTGAGCTGCCGACGACGCGTGGTGTCCTGGTGACGACCGTGCAGCCGGGGAGTCCGGCGGCGCAGGCCGGTTTGCAAGCCGGGGGCAATCGGAGCGTTACAATGGCGGTTTGATCAATCTCGGCGGCGATATTATTGTGGCGATCAACGGCCAGCCGGTGTCCGACAGTGATCAACTGATCGGTGTTCTTGACCTTGAACATGTGGTCGGCGATACGATTACCTTGACCGTATTGCGCGACGGCGCGCCGAGGATGTGGACTTGATCCTGGAGGCGCGACCGTAACTGTAGGATAGAAGATACAGGACCTTGGTGCCTGGTTGTTGATGCTTGCGATCGTGCGATCAGCATCGGCAATCGGGCATTTTTATGCTTTGGATGTTTCGTGGGCGACGGCTGCGTCGAGGCGGCGCACAATGCCGGCGATCAGGCGTGCGGCGCGTTCAACCAGGGCCGGATCGGCGGGAGTTGCGTTGCTGTTCGATTCGCCATTGGGCAGACTAAGAATACACAGGGTAGGAATAGCGCGACGGAGAAAAGGAAGCGTGAGATCATCGTCGGCATAGTAGGGGCGCGGCTCGGCGTCGATTGATGAATCAGACGCATCAACGGCTGCGGCGAATTGCAGGAGTTGGTTGCTCATGGGATGATTGCCCAGCGCGCCGGTACGCGTGGCATAGCTCAGTTGGCCCTGATCGAGATGTTGGATGACAATAGCCAGGGTTTCGCCGGGATGAAAGGGAAAGCGGCGAACCACTAATTCTACACCGGCGCGATCGGCGTATGCGCCGCCGACGCCAATGGCCCACAATTCAACGTGTTGTAACCCTGTGAGCCGTTGGGCGGTTGCGATCAGTGTCGCGAGTGCGCCGATACCGCCATCGAATGGAGTGCTGAGTGTCGGTGGCGTACGGGCGGCGATCAGCAGCGGCACCTGGGCGAGCGTCGATATCACGCCAAGGGATAGGGCAAATGCCGGATACCACAGACTAAGGGCGGCGGAAATGCCCGGCAGGGCAAGCAGCAGCAGGCGCAACAGGGTTGCCGAGCGACCGGGGCCGGCAAGTGTCGCGAGTCCGTGTCGTTGGGGAGGCGTGTCGAGCGGCGCAATCAGCAACACCCGCCGGCGTGGGGCTGCCGGCCGGTCGGTATCATGCGGTTCGACGGCGCGATTGGCGATAATCGTCTGGCTTGGTCGGCGCGGAAGGAGATCGGATAAGGGCGCGAACAGGCTATTGGCGAGGGCCGCAAGGACTGCCCAGATCGCGAGCAGCAGGGCAGGCAGCGGCAACCAGATTAATGTGACGGCGGCGAGGATGGCGAGCAGGGTGGGAAGAATATGAGCGCCGCTGCGATATGGTGTAACGTGAACTTCGCGGGTATCGACGCGCATGCCGCTGCGCCGGAGCCGGGCATTCAGATAGGCGGCAATTGTCGCTTCGGCGGGGGAAGAGGGCGGGCGAGGCCCGCCCTGATCGGCGAGTTGCAGCAGCAGCGTGCGAACTTCATCCTGTGCCGGCCGGCTCACGGTTCTGGTGTATTTGTCGGCGTCGGCGTCGGCGTATCATCGAGCGGAAACTCCTCGATCGGCGTACCGGTGGGCGCCGGCGTACCGGCCGGTTGCGAGGTTGGCCGATTGGCAGGCGCGCCGGCGCGGCCACAGCTTGTTTGTTCGGGCAGACAGAGCAGCAGCGTCAGATCGTAGCGAATAAACTGGTTACCGATGTCGCCGACATTCTTGATCTGCAAGAAATAGAAACCGTCAACCTCGGGAACAAACTCAATCTCCGAGTCCAGCGTATTGCCGCCGGGAATATCGTCGTTGACATCGAGGACACTGACGCCGTCGCGATCGGTAAGCACAATCACGGTATCGGCGCCGGCCTGGGTTTCGCCGTTCACCTCATTCCGGCCGCGATAACGCCGCGTATCGGTGAAGAGCACATACCGCTTGCCGGCCTTGCCGAAGAACGTGATCCAATCGGCGTCGCCGGTCGGGCAGAGTTTGCGATCTTCCTGCAACTCATTCGAGGTGAGCAGATTGGCCTGTTCAGGCAAGCCGTCGGGTTCAAAAAGATCGAGACAGACGGCTGCAACAAGCGTTGGCGTGGGGCCGTAGCTCTCGTCGATCAGCGCAATCACATAGAAATAGTTTTCGCCGCCGCTGCCGGCCGCATCACGGACGCGAATATAGTACGAGCCATCGTATGGAATGGTGATTGTGATCCGAGGCTTAATATCGGTCGGATTGGGATTGGACGGATCGCGATTGAAAAAATCGTCGTTAAAGGCGATGCTGTTTAATTCGGGGTCGAATAACTCAAGGGTCAGATCGATGCCGGGATCCATACGCGAGACATCGATCGTGTAGGTTTTGCCGCCGACACCGCCGAACACCAGCCAATCCTCATCGCCTGCCGGGCAGATCGTGTGTAGCTGGCTGGTCTGCACATCAAGTACCGTTGCGGAAGCCGGATTATCGTCGGGTTCGAATCCATCGGCGCAAACCGGTTGCGGTGAGCCGGTCGGCGTCGGCGTGCTGGTGGGTAGCGCGGTGACATTAATTGTCAGGGCGGCAAGGGCCTCGACACCGGAGGTTGCAGCAGGTTCCAGGCGTGCTCGGATGAGCAAGGTATACGATCCAGCCGCCAGGTTTGATGCGGCGTTGACCACAAATGTAATCGTGCGGAAGCCGCCGTTCTGGTTGACGACAGCCGGATCAGGAATGACCGTAAATACCAACCCGCTTGGCGGCGGCGAACGATCGGCCGCTTGCACAATGTCAATATCGAACGTGCTTGTGACGGTGCTACTATTGCCGATATTGTTATTCAGGCGGTTCGTGAACTGGGCTGTGTTGCCCTGTTGCACGGTTACCGTGAGAGTCTGATTCTGCCAGTTAACAAGATCTTGTGCCAATGGAGCCTGCTCGGGTGCAGTTACCGGCGCGGCGGCAGCGGGAATCTGCACGTTGGCGAACATGAAGAGTAGCGTAACAACGAGGGCCGCGATTGCGGCATTGCGCAAGTGGGTGCGTGGACTCATCAGGGAACATGCTCCCGGCTACCTGGCTGGGGTTAAAATCGCCCGCATTATAGCCCCCAGGATAGGGAGTGTCAAGCAATTTTGTATTACAGGCAACTGATTTCGATACCGAACGACGCTGGTCGGCATCGAGATTCAGCGCATTCTAACGAGAAACTACAGTTTGCGGCCCAGGGCTATGGCAACGGCGGCAAGGCGCGGCATAAGCGTAGCGAAGTTTTCACAATTCAGTGATTGGCTGCCATCGGATCGCGCACGGTCGGGATCGGGGTGGACTTCGATGATAATGCCGTCGGCGCCTGATGCAATTGCGGCGAGGCTGAGCGGCGGCACCAGGTACCATTTGCCGGTGCCGTGGCTGGGATCGGCGAGCACCGGCAAGTGGGTGCGGCGCTTGGCGACGGCAACGGCGTTCAGGTCAAGCGTGTTGCGCGTGGCGGTCTCGAAGGTGCGAATACCGCGCTCGCACAGAATAACCTTCGGGTTGCCCTCTTGTTGCGCCACAACATACTCGGCCGAGAGCAGCCATTCCTCGATCGTAGCTGAGAGGCCGCGCTTGAGCAGCACCGGCAGGTTGGTGCGGCCGACTTCTTCCAACAGTTGGTAGTTCTGCATGTTACGGGCGCCGATCTGCAAGACATCGGCGTAGCGAGCTACGAGATCGACATCGTTCGGCGTCATAACCTCGGTGACAATCGGCAGGCCGGTTTCGGCGCGGGCCTGTGCGAGCAGTTTGAGGCCGGCCTCGCCCATACCGCGGAAGGTGTAGGGTGAGGATCGCGGCTTGAATGCGCCGCCGCGCAGCATTGTTGCGCCGGCCTCGCGAACGGCGCGGGCCGTAGCCATAATTTGCTCTTCACTCTCGACGCTGCATGGCCCGGCGATGACCGTCAGGTGCGGGCCGCCGACGACCGTATCGCCGACGTTCACCAATGTATCTTCCTTGCGCAGTTCGCGCGACACCAGTTTGTACGGCTGTGTGATGCGGAGCGTCTCGCGCACGCCGCTGAAATGGGCAAGTTCTTCGCGCAGTTCGGGCGGGATCATGGCGCCGACGACACCGATCACGGTGCGTTCTTCGCCGCGAATGAGATGGCCGTGCAGTTGATGTTCTTCCAGCCGCTCCAACACCGTTGCGATCTGTTCCTCGGTCGATCCGGCCTGCATGACGACGATCATGGAATTGTCCTTTTCTTGCTTATTGCAGGCGCACATGGTGCGCCACCTTGATAAATGGCGGCGCCGGTTGTTGCGCTGCTTCGGGTTGCGACTTGTCCGATCCGCATGGCGCATTTACCTCGTGCGGTCGGGCCGCAAAGATTCGGCGCCGTTGGTATAAATGTGAACGACTTCGTCGGCGCGGCGCTCGGTATTCCAGTGGACGAGGACGCGGATGCAGTAGGGCAGGCTGCCGGGAACGGTCATCTCGTGGCCGCACAGCAGGGCGGTGTCGAGCCATCCGAGTCCACGGGCGGCGACGGCGGGAAATTCGGCGTTCAGGTCGGGTGTGGTGGTGAAGATCGCACTGGCGATATCGTCGGGATGCAGGTTGTTGGCTTCGATCAGGCGTTCAAGCATGGCGCGGGTGGCATCCAGGATCGCTTCGCGGGTGTTTTCTGCGCAGGTTGTGGCGCCGCGAATCCCTCGACAACGGACAGTCATAGGTTTGCCCTCTCTCTGTTGGCGACAGAATACAGAAAGGGCGTGAAGCCCGGTTGCTTCACGCCCTCGAATGAGTTTCTGTCAGGTTCAGTTTACGAGACAGTGCGAAGCGACCGGGCCGTATGTAGCTCGGTAAAGTAATAAAAGTAGCCGTAAAACGTGTTTGCCAGATTCGGCATTGGCTCTTTCTTACGATTCGCTGGTCGCTCGTGGGGAATATAGCATAGGCGCGCTATGGCGTCAAGATGGAGTATGATAAAGGCGCTACAGCGAAGATTTTTGCTGATCGGGGCGCTTGTGGCTCTAGGATCGGCAAAAGAAGAAGTTATGTCGAAACGAAATCGCCAGTATTCTGCGCCGGCTAGCCTTGAATCACGGCAGGTCGAACTTGTGGTGGCCGATGGTTTGCAGCCGTTGGCGCAGACGGAAATACGCCGCCTGACTCAGGGCGCACGCGTGCAGGAAGTCGGGCCGGGTGTGTTCGCCATGCGCTATCAGGGCGATCTGCGGGTGTTGTTGGAACTGCGGACGGTGGCGAGTGCGGCCCTGGTGCGGCATTTTGCGGTGCCGCGGCCAAAAGCATTGTTGGGCGATGAACATCTGCGCGCGGCGCTGGCCAGCATCGGCCAGGTGCTGAAGTTGCATAAGCCGGGTACGTTCAAGACACTGTATTTGAGTGCGGCGGGCGCCGACTCGCCGGTGTTGACGCGTTTGAAGCACGAATACGCGACGCGGCTGGGATTAAGCGTGGGCGAAGAGGATGGCGATCTGCTGTTGCGGTTGCGCCGGGCTGTTGAGGGCGATGGCTGGGAGTTGTTGGTGCGGATTGCCCCACGCCCGCTTGCGACGCGCTCCTGGCGTGTGTGTAATCTGGAAGGCGCGCTGAATGGGCCGGTGGCGTATGCCCTAGCCCTGCTGAGCGGCGGCAAGCCCAACGATGTGTTTTTGAATATTGCCTGCGGGTCGGGTTCGATCTTGATCGAGCGCTTGCTGACAGGGCCGGCGCGCCGGGCGATCGGCTGTGATACGAGTTTTGCGGCGTTGGGTTGCGCTAAAGCGAATGTTGAGGCGGCGGGTCTGAGCGATCACTGCGAGTTGCAACAATGGGATGCGACGGCGCTACCATTGTCGGATCGCAGCGTGAGTGCGTTGGCCGCCGATCTGCCCTTCGGCCATCTGGTTGGCTCGCATAGCGAGAATCTGACCCTTTACCCGGCATTGTTGGCCGAAGCGGCGCCGGGTGCGGCCCGGGCCGGCGCCCCTGTTTGCGGCACTCTCGCACGAAGTGCGCTTGATGGAGCGCCTGCTGACCGATGATCCGCGTTGGGAGGTGTTGCAACAGGTGCGGATCGACCAGGGCGGCTTGAATCCCCGTATCTATGTGCTGGAACGCAGATAGGCCAACTGCGAAAGACAAGATGCGGCGCGCTTGTATCTTGACAACCGACCGTCTGGACGGTATCTTGTTAAAGAGCCGACCGTCTGGACGGTTTGGTTTAAAGGAGGGATGGAATGGGCGCGAGTAAGGATGACGCACAGACAACCCGGCAGCGCCTGCTTGAAGCGGCGTTGCAAGTATTGCGTGAGGAAGGATCGGGAAAGCTGACGCTGGATCAGATTGCACGCACGGCAGGCGTCAGTAAAGGTGGTTTACTGCACCATTTTCCATCAAAGGATGCGCTGTACGAAGCGCTGATCAGCGACATGTTGCGTGATTTTGAGGAGCGGGTGGCGCATTTTTACGCGGCTGAGCCGGATACGGCGGGCCGGTTGATGCGGGCATATATCCGCGCAACGTTTGCCGAAACATCGAGCGAATTGCCATTACCACTGGAGGTAGGAACGCATTTGTTGGCAACAATGGTGGGGCAGCCGCATCTGCGCGCGCTGATCGCCGCCGATACCCTGGCGTGGCAGGAACGGTTGTTGAACGACGGCTTGCCGGCCGGTCGGGTGCTGGTGATCCGCCAGGCCACCGATGGCTATTGGACGGAGCGCTGGCTTGGGATTGTGAACGATCCGACGACTCATAACGCGCTTATCGAGGAACTTCTGGCGCTTACGACAGGAGAAACACCTGATGCTGAGTGAGACGGTGCATTCAGGGCGGTCGCCATTGGCTATCCCTGCCTTTCGTTGGCTCTGGGCCGGCTGGACGTTCACCGGATTGGGAATTCAGGTCTACGCGGTTGCGCTGGTCTGGCTGGTGCTGGAGTTAACGGGATCGGGGTTGAATCTGGGAACCGTCCTGACGGCGGCGGCAGTACCGCGGGCGATGATAATGCTGGTGAGCGGGGTGTTGATCGACCGTACTTCGCCGCGCCTGGCATTGTTGGTGGCCGGCTTGATCAGCGCGGTATTACTCGGCAGTTTGGCAGTTTTGACGGCGCTGGGTTGGATTCAATTTCTCGGGTTACTGGCGATCGCAGCGGTGCAGGGGCTGATGGATGCGTTCTTCTACCCGGCGGCGATGGCGCAACTGGCGCGTACGGTGGTGCCGGCGCAGCTTACCCAGGCGAATGCGTTGTTTCAAACCTCCGACAGTATTGCCAATATTCTTGGCCCGGCGCTGGGCGGACTGCTGGTGGGCGCGGTTGGTTTAGTGCCGGCGTTAGGGGTGAATAGCGGCCTGTTCCTGATCGGAGTGTTGCTGATTCTGGCGATTAGCCCAACTGCAGAGCAACAGGCGCTTGATCAGCCGGAAATGCCGTTCGGCAAGGCATTGATCGAGGGGTTGCGCTACGCCTGGGAACGTCCGGCAGTGCGATTGAGCCTGGTGATGATCGCACTGCTGAATTTTGCGGCGATCGGCCCAACACTGGTGGGCGGCGCGATGCTGGTTTCGCAGCGCTTCGGCGGCGAGGCGACCATGTTCGGCTGGTTGCTGGCAGGCTATGGCGTTGGCGCGCTGTTTGGCGGTTTAGGTGCCGGTTGGATGCCGAAGGTGGCTCATCCAAATTTGCTGCTGGCCTGGCTGATGGTGGGCATGGGTCTGGGGATGGGCTTGACGGGGGTGGCGCCGAATTTCTGGGTGGCCTTTGGGCTTCAGGCGGCCATGGGCGTCGGCGTCGGAATGTTGACCGTCATTGCGGTGAGTTGGTTGCAGGAGCAGACCAGCGCCGCGATGCAGGGGCGAATGGCGAGTTTGCTGGTGTTTTCGGCGGTTGCGCTTGATCCATTCTCGAATGGTTTGGCAGGTGTGATCAGTGAGTTGAGCCTGACGGGGTTGTTTGTGGGGGCGGGAGTATTGATGCTGGTGGTGGGAATCGTGGTTTTGGGGCGGCGTGAGGGATGAAGCGAAACGAGAAATGCGAAATATACACTGGGCGGGATCAGTCTAAGAAGGCCGTCAATTCGGCCTGGTGAGGCAGGGCGGTCTGGGCGCCGAGGCGGGTGGCGGCGAGGCGCAGGTTGAAGGTGCGGGCCTCGGTGTAATCGTGCGGCCCGCCCTGCGGACACTTGGTCTCGGGCAATTGGTCCGCCCGCCAGCGGCCTTTGCACTTTTTGCAATCGACCATGGGGTCGGTGAAGCCCTGCACGTGGCCGGAGGCC
>JAAUQO010000185.1 GCA_012032775.1 Oscillochloris sp.
GTGCTGGAGCAGGGAAGCAGTGGCGCGAATGAATCGCTGCTCGATTCGACGCTGAGCGATGCGGTGCGGAGCGGGGTGGCGTTTCGGCTGGGGGTGGGCTATGAGTTCGAGCAGCGGCCGGACGGACTTCCCGGATTGATGCAAGTGTATCCGCTGAAGCTGGATGGCACGCCACGGGCGGATGGATTTGGGGCTGCTGTACCGGGCGATCGAGCAGGCGGGCCAACCCGAGCACCCGGCGCAGATGCCGGCGAGCCTCGCGATTGGCGTAGATCGTACCGGCGCGGCGACCGGCGGTGAGTGCGTAGGGCAGGGCCAGTTCCCAGTCCTGGCCTTCATAGCTGTGGTAGGCCAGTGCTGCGATTGCGCGTGGGCTGTGGGGATCGGAGCGTGCGTGGAGCGCCCGCCCGGCGCGGCGATGCAGTTCAACCCGCCGGCTCTCCAGCAAGCGGCTGTAGGCCACCTGTTGAAACAGCGCATGCCGGAAGCGATAACGCCGTTCGCGGGGATGATGCAGCCGCTCCAGGAAGCGCGCGCGTTCCAACTCGGCCAGGCGCGCCGCCACCACTGCCGGTGGATCGTCGCTGATCTGCTCCAGCAGCCATGAGGCGACATCACGCCCGGCGGCGGCGATCACCGCTGCCGCCTGGCCAAGCCGGCGTACTTCGGGCGGCAACTGATCGACCTGTTCCATCACCAACTCACGCAGGCTGCCGGGCGCATTCAGTCGCTCACCATCGGCGCGCAACACAAACCCCTGGGCGCCGGGGCGCAGATCGCCCTGACGCAACAGCGCCGGCACCAGCAGTTCAAGAAAGAGCGGATTTCCGCCGGTATGGGCCAGCAATGCATCGCGGGCCGGCGGTGTCAGGCCGGGCAACAGCCGATCGAGCAGGGCGCCGCCGGCCTGAGCATCGAGTCCTTCCAGGGTCAGTAGTTCAACCGCATCGCCGTAGGTATTGCGGGCGGTGGCGATCACCCGCCGCACCGAACGCATCGCCGCGTCGTAACTGCCGGTTGGGCGCGACATAGTACACAGCAGCAGGCGATTCATCCCGCCCAGCGCGATCAACTGCTCCAAAAGATCGAGCGAGGCGTCGTCGGCCTGGTGCAGATCTTCGCAGATCCAGATCAGCGAACGGCGCGCAGTTGCGGCGAGCAAAAGGCTGCGGACGGCACGGGCCAGGGCGCGCTGCTGTTCCTGGCGCGTCTCGCCCAGCGCCGCAGGATCGGCGTCGGGATTCGAGAGCAGAACCGCCATTACCGGGCGAAATTCGGTGCGTTGTTCGGGCAGCAACAGCGCCAACAACTGCGCAACCCGTTCGTTCAGATCGCCGGGCTGCGGGACAAAATGATCGGCGAGCGCCCGCAACAGCGACTGAAAGATCGCGAAGGCGCGCGGCACCATCCCCGGCGACGGGTAAACAGGCAATCCACCCGGTTCGCCAGGCGCTCGGCCAGTTCGCGCGCCAGACGTGTTTTGCCGACCCCGGCTTCGCCCTGGAGAAACACCAGCCGCGGATCGCCCCGTTCGATCGCGGCGGCGGCGGCACTTAGTTGCGCCAGTTCGCGTTCGCGGCCGAACAACGGCCCCGCTGCGATCTCGGCCGGCAGCGGCGCAACATCGATTGCCGTGAGCGAACGCGCATTCAGCGGCGCCGGTAAACCCTTCAAGCCGAGCAGGCGTTCCTCGCCGCGCAATACGGCGCCAAGCTGCCGACAAACACTCGGCCCCACCAGAATCTCCGCTGCGGCCAGATCAGCGGCGCCCATCAAACGTGCCGCGATGTTGGTCGCACTGCCGATGACCGTGTACTCACGCCGGGCAGTACTGCCGATCAGGCCCGCCACCACCGGCCCATAGTTGACACCCATGCGAACCTGGAGCGAAGGCAATTCCTGGTTGGGAAGCGATCGGGCCAGATGTTCGCTAAGTTCAACCTGTAAAGCCTGAAGATCGGCCCGCAACTGCAACGCCGCCTCGACGGCGCGTTGCGCATCGTGCTGGCGTGCCACCGGTGCGCCGAAGAAGGCCAGCAACTTCAAGCCACCGTTGTAGCTGTCGCAATGAGCCAGTGCGCCGCCATAACGCTCGATCGCAGCCATGGCGGCGCCGACAACCTGTGTCACCACAGCGGCGACCAGTGTTGCCGGTAATGCATCAGGCTGATCGGCCAGGGCATGGAGACCGGCCAGGTGAATAAAAAGACTCACGACATCGCGTTGTTCGCCTTCGCCGGGGCGTGCGCCGGGCGCCGCAGCCAATGTGGCAAACACATCAGCCGGCAAGTATGGCGCGAGCGCGCCAATTTGCTGCAATAATTCAACCCCCGCAGCGGGCGGAAAAGCCGGCGCCGGCATCAACTCCGGCGTGACGCTCAATCCCTGGAGACCCGCGATTCCGGCGGTGCCAAGGGCAAACTCGGCCCGGCCGGCCAGCAAACCGGCTGTAGACTCGTGCAGTCCGATCGCGCCGGGGGCCGTGTTGGCGGCAACCTCATCACAATGGTCGATCACACTGCCGAGGGCCAGCGCCAGACGCCGGCCGGGCAACCCGACACCGCTCAGCAGCAGCGGGCCGGAGGCGAGTCCGATCTTGACGCTCAGCATGTGCGTATGGCCACCGATCACCCGCCGGCTTATGGAAGCCATGCGCACTTGCATGGCCAACGCCGCCGCCGCCGCAGTGGCCGCATGATCAGCGCCGCTGAAACAGGCCAGCACGGCATCGCCACCGAACGCCAGCAGATCGCCGCCGTGATCACGAACCGCACCGACGAGCGCAGCGAAACAATCGTTCAGCGCATGGATCAACTGCTCGACGCCGGCATGGCCGAAACGGGTCAGCCGTTCCGAGAGCGCCGTGAATCCGCTGACATCGGCAAACAGCAGAGTCCCCCGGCGATACTCGGCCGGCGTATGGATTCCTGCCAGCAACGGCGGCACAAGCCACAACGGCAACGAGGCAATCAGGGCATCGCGCACCGCTGCAAGATGCGACTGAATGGCATCATGCGCAGACGAATTCAGATCTGCGGGAGTTTGCAGCAGTCCGGCCAGTTCTACCGGCAGACAACGTTGCAACAACTCGCTCAGATTGGGCGGCAGCGTGGCGATATCAAAGGCAAGGTTCGATCGTTGCATCGGCCCGACACACCTATCGCCGTAGGTATACGTCGATCCGGTGTCGATGTGTTAGTTTCAGATCAATGTGGCAGCTACTATACCATTCTTTGGCTACGCCCAAAGTGAAAATGCCGTTACCAATCGCGCGAACTGGCGGGAACTGTTACTCAGCGGATTACAATAGAGTGAGATAGATGTTGTTTGATCCACGAAGCTGCGCCGCTGCCGGCGCCAGAATCGTGTTTCAGGTATCGGATCACGCGTTATGCTTCGCCCGCAACCCCAATCGCTTCAAGCGCGCGCGCAGCACGACGTTAAAGGCTGACGAGCGATGCTTGCCTTTCCTCCCCTTCAGCGCCGCACCACCAATTCGGGTGCGAGTGCCTACCGCACCAGCGGTGTCGGATCTCCTGTTGTACTGCTCCATGGCTGGGGCGCGTCGTCGCGCTATTGGGTCGGCGCCCCGCAATTTCTCACTGCCCAGCGCACCCTGATCGCGCCCGACTTACCCGGCTTCGGGGCCGGCGAACCGCCAAGTGGCCCGACCACCCTGAACAGCATGGTTCGGCATGTGATCGACCTGGCCGATGCCATGGGTCTGGAACGCTTTGCCCTGGTTGGTCACTCGCTTGGGGCCGGCGTGGCCCTGTTGCTGGCCGCACACTATCCTGAGCGCGTCGATCGTCTGGCCCTGGTGAGTTTCGGTTTGCCGCGCGATCGGATCGAAGCTTTGACCTTCGCCTGGCTGCATATCCAGCAGAGCGTGAACGCAACCTTCTGGGCGCCCTGGCTGACGCTCTGGCGGCCCTGGTTGGCCCTGAGCCAGCCCTGGCGCGAACAGTTCTGGAGCATGCCGCCGTTGCCGCAGTTGCTGGCGGCGCCGCTGGTTAAAGCGCCGGTGCAGGCCGAGATGTTGCAGGCGGGTGTGCTTGATCTGGCCCAGATGGATGTGCGGGTAGCCCTGGAGAGCGCCGCAACCAATGGCGATCCGCAGGTGCTGCAAGCGGCGGCAACTGTGCGTGCGCCGACCGCCGTGATCAATGGCGAGGTCGATCCGCTCTTTCCGCCCGAAAGCGCCAAAGCCTTGACGAACACACTCGACCTGGCGCGGATGGTGGTGTTGCCGAACTGCGGTCATGTGCCGATGGCCGAGGCGCCGGAACCGTTTTATGCGTTCCTGAGCGCGTTTTTGCTGGCCTGAGGGGTCGCATCGCTGGGGCGAAGCAGTCGCACGGGATGCTGTGCGCGGTGCAAAATTTGGGTGGGCGACTGCTTCGCCCTTACGGCCATGGCTGCGCGGGTGATCTGTCAGCGGGACGATCGCGTGGCCTGATAGGTTGCGCAGATTGCGCGGAGCGGGCAGCCTTCATCACGATCGAGGTAGTTTTCTCGACCTTGCTGGCGACTGTAGATCCGCCGCGCCGGTGGGCCGTCGCAGCGGGGCTTGCTCAGGCAGTAACGCACACATGCCTCGTTGATCTGGGCGTGGTACTCGGCGTAGAGGGCAGCCAGGGCAGCGGCCTGCGGTGCGGTTTGAAGTACTTGCTCAATCGCCGTACGCAGCACATCGTATGGTGCGCGCCACCTGTGTTCCTCCGGCGCAACCCGCTCGAACAAGCGGCGGGTATACTCGTCGATCACAAAGATCGCGTGTCCGCCGGCATACAGCATGATCACATCGCATGTCTCGCGGCCGATACGCGGCAAGGCCAGTAATTCAGTGCGCAATTCCTGGGTCGGGCGGTTCAACAGGGCCGCGACACTGCCCGCATATTGGCGCTGAATATGGCGGGCAATCGCGATCAGGCCGGGCGCCTTCTGGGTATGAAAGGCCGCCGGGCGGATGAGTGCGGCAAGTTGATCCGGATCGGCGGATGCGAGCGCCGCCACCTGAAGGAATCCGGCGCCATGCAAGCGTTCAATCGCTGCCTCGACCGTCTCCCAGCGGGTTTGTTGCACCAGCACTGCGCCGACGATGATCTCCAATTGCGCATGCTCGCTGAAGATCGGCCACCAGGGCCGGCGGGCGGCCGGGCCGTGCAAAGGGCCGAAATGGCTGTGGAGCATGGTGTAGATGCGTTGGAGATCGGCTAATGGATGGAGCGAATTGGTCACGCGGCGGGACTTTCGTGTCGTAGCTCAATGCTGCAAGGCGAAGTTGCTTTCTACTCAGCGCCGATTGCGCCGCGCCATCTGCACCTGAATATACACTGCCAGATCGCGGCGGCGCAGCATCCCGACCAACCGCGAGTCTTTGGTAACCGGCAACACGCCGTCGGCAGTGTGTTCAAGCCGTTGTAATGCGTCAATCGCCGTCATTCGGGGATCAAGGGGCGTTACCGCAGTCGCCGGAGTCATCACCGCCTCGATGCGATGGAGCGACCAGACATCGGAGCGAAAATGGCGCAAGTGGCGTAAGGTCATCATCCCAAGCAGCGGCGGTTCATCCTCGGATTGCACGCTGGGATGCACAACGGCGAATCCGGTTTCAACCTGCCCAAGCACATAGCGGGCCACGAACTGCTCCAGGGTTAGATCGCAACTCACGGTACGAAAGCGGCGCTGCATCACATCACCGACGACAACGCCATGCAAGGCGCTATGCAGCAAGGCGTGGCGGAAGCTGGTATTGGCGGTGTGGAAGAGAAAAACCCCGATCAACAGGCTCCAGGCGCCGGCGATCGCTTGCCCGTACAGCAGGCCAAGCACCAGGCCCAGCAACCCCATAGCGATCCCGGTCAGGCGGCCAATCTGCGCGGCGATCCTGGTAGCGGGGATCAGGTCGTCGTTAAAAAACCAGAGCACCGCCCGCAATACCCTGCCGCCATCCATCGGGTAGCCGGGCAACAGGTTAAAGATCGCCATCACTGCGTTGGCTGCGGCGAGATGACCCGCCAGCAGGGCGAAGGTCGGATCGGCGAGCCATGCCACGATTCCGCCGCCTGCGGCCAGCAGCAGGCTCACCAGTGGCCCGGCGACGGCGATCGCCAGCTCGGCGCCCGGTTCGGCGGCATCATCGTTAACCTCGGCAACGCCGCCGAAGGCGAACAGTGTGATGGCATGGACATCGAGTTTCATGCGCTGCGCCACGAGTGCGTGGCCCAACTCGTGGAGCAATACCGAAACCCCAACCAGCAACGCGAGCAGAACGGCCAGCACAAGATCGCGGCCACACGCAACCTCGCCACAGACGAGCGGCGTATAGACGGGGCGCAGGGCAAACACCAGCATCCCGAAGATCAGCGCCCAACTCCAGTGCAGGCGGATCGGGATTGTGGCGATACGGCCCAATGTGATGGCGTGTCGGAACATAAAAATTGCCCCATAGAAATCAGCAACGCCGACTCCTATGGGGCGGTTGACTACGAAGTGACTGCTACGCCTGCCGCAGGCAGATATAACTGATTGACATAATCAGAGAGCATGCGACGCATACTAAAGGCCGGCGCCACTGTTGCAATCGCCTCTTTGCATGTCTCGATCCAGGCCGTCGGAACACCATCGGCGTCACGGTTGCTATAGAAGCGCGGCGCGATCTCGTGTTCCATCAGATGGTAGAGCGCCTGTGCATCGTTCCAATCCTGCTCATCGTGGTTGTGATACTCGCGCTCCTCGCCGATCGCCCAGCCATTCTTGCCGTTGAATGCCTCGGGCCACCAGCCATCGAGGATCGAGCAATTCGGCGCACCATTCAGGCTGGCCTTCATCCCACTGGTGCCGCTGGCCTCGTGGGGGCGGCGCGGGTTATTGAGCCAGACATCGACGCCCTGCGTGAGTGCGCGGCCAACGGCCATATCGTACTCTTCCAGGAAAACGATCCGCCCGGCCAGGCCCGGCTGCGTCGCCATCTGGTAGACATTCTGAATGAAATGCTTGCCCGGATCGTCCTTCGGGTGGGCTTTGCCGGCGAAGATGATCTGGATCGGCATTTCCGGCCGGTTCAAAATATACTTCAAGCGCTCGATATCGCGGAAAAGCAAGGTTGCGCGCTTGTATGTGGCGAAGCGGCGGGCGAAGCCGAGCGTCAGGATTCCCTCTTCCAACACCGGCCAGACCGGCGCCGGTTGCTGGATGTGGATATAGTGTTGTTGCAAGCGTGCGCGGGCGAATTCGATCAACTGGTGCTTCAAGTCCTGGCGCGTATCCCAGAGCACCTTATCGGGGATCTGATGCACCTTCTTCCAGACCTTGGGATCATCAAGGTTATCTTCCCAGGTGCGGCCGAGATACGAATCGTAGAGGGCGCGGATTTCGGGGGCAAGCCAGCTTGCCGTATGCACACCATTGGTGATCGCGCCGATCGGCACTTCGTCCTGGCTGTTCCCTGGGTAGAGCCACTGCCACATGCCGCGGGCCACATGGCCATGCAACTGGCTCACGCCATTATGATAATTAGAGAGCCGCAATGCCAGTGCCGTCATCGCAAAGGTCGGCCCCCACTGCTGCTCCTGCAGCGCGATACTCATAAACTCATCGCGCGTCAGGTTCAGTTGGGGCCAATAGTTCCAGAAGAACTTCTCGATCATCGCCAGCGGGAAGGCATCGTTGCCGGCCGGAACCGGCGTATGGGTAGTGAAGACACAGCGCTGGCGTATTTCCTGCATCGCGTCATCGAACGCCATACCGTTGTTCACCAGTTCGCGGCACAACTCCAGCACCAGAAAGGCCGAGTGGCCCTCATTCATATGCCAGACCGTGGGCGCGATGCCGAGTTTACGCAGCAGGCGCACACCACCGACGCCAAGCACCAACTCCTGGCTGATCCGCATCTCCTGATCACCGCCGTAGAGCCGGGCCGAGAGCTGGCGATCCTGAGGGCTATTGGGATGGATATCGGTATCCATCAGGTAGAGCGGCACCCGGCCGATCTGGAAGCGGTAAACTTTGGCGTAGATCGTGCGGCCGGGCAATTCGACCTCGATCACCACTTCGCGGCCATCGGGATCGAGCACCGGGATTGCGGGAACGTCGGCGAAATTGAGCTTGTTGTACTCGGCGAACTGCCAGCCGCTCGCATCGAGGCGCTGGCGGAAATAGCCCTGCGGATACAGGAACCCGACGGCGATAAAGGGCAGGCCCATATCGCTGGCTTCCTTGACGTGATCACCGGAGAGAATGCCAAGACCGCCGGAATAGATCGGCAGCGACTCGTGGAGCCCGAACTCGGCGCTGAAATAGGCGATCTGAACGCCTTTGACATCGGGGAAATGGCGGGTATACCAGGTCTTTTTGGCGTTCACATACGAATCAAGGCGCTTCAGCACCGCATCGTACTGCTTCAGATAGTCGGGGTCGAGAGCGGCGGCTTCAAGTTTGCGTTGGCGGACATCACGCAGAAAATCCACCGGGTTGTGATAATCGAGCTCCCAGAGTTCCGGGTCGATCGTGCGATACAGATCCTGCGCTTCGGGATGCCATGTCCACCAGAGATTGTAAGCAAGGTCGCGCAGGCGGGTGATGCGATCGGGTATAGGAGTGAAGAGAATCTCGTGCTCAAACCGAACCATGAACGCTCCTCTAGTTAGGCTACGATCCCGGCATAGGCGCGATACGCGAATACGTCCCGCCTTAGCCCGGCTGAACGGCAGCAGATAGCGACTGCGACGATTGGTTCGCCTCAAACGAAAGTACGAACATTCGTACGATACTGTTGTTCCTGTGCGGCTGCGAGCATTGTACGTGTACTAACGGCTTCTGTCTAGTATACGTCGCGCAGTGACAAACTGATGCCACGCCCTCGTGGAGTTCGCCGATGCTGCGGTTGATATAAATTCCCCGGCCCATCCCAGCACTGTCGCGCGCACCGTTGAGGCGCACAAACGGCTAGTCGAGGCGCGTCACCGCCGCTTGATCGATTCCTGGCCTGCGGGCGATCACGGCAACCAGCCATGAGCAGCGGGATAAAGGCGATCATGATCGCGCCGACGCTGAGGATGATCGTTTGATCGAGTGCAATGAGCAGTGATGAAAGGATGACAAAGCCGCCGATCAGCAATGGGCCGAGCAACACGACGATGAACGCGCGATTAAGCGTATGGCGTACAATATCCTCGCTCTGGACTTGAAGCAACCGGGCGCCGGATTGTTGGCGTGGATGGGTAATGCGGCAACCAGGAAGTTGGAATACGATAGCTTTGCCACGAATTATTCCTGCCAAAGCCGGTATGTGGCTTGAGTGTACCACCGCTTGTGTGGAACTACTAGTACAGGTCGGCCTACGTCCGTCGCGGGCTTTTAACGGCCTTTAGGCCGTCACAGTGCGATGTGCGCCGTAGACGTACGTACGCTTGAGCGTACTAGTATTGCATAATTTCGCATATCGTTAATGATTTATCCTTGTTTTTTAAGGGATTGAAACTATGAAAAAACGCATCAACACGCTTGCAGTCCACGCCGGCCGGCCTGAGTCCGGTGATCCGTCGATCCCTTCAACCCCGCCGATCGATCTGTCGGTGAGCTATCGGGCCGCCAATGCCAACGATCTGCATGCGATGCTCGGCGGCGAACTGCCCGGATTTTCGTATTCGCGCTACGGCAATCCCACCGGCGATGCGTTGGTCGAGGCGTTATGCCGGCTGGAAGACGCCGCTACCGGGCGGGTTTGTGCCTCGGGGATGGCGGCGATCCAGTTGGCCTTGCTCGCCACTGGTTTGCAGGCCGGTGATACATTACTGGCTGCGCAGGATTCGTATGGCGCAACCTATGCGGTGATCGATGTGCTGTTGCGCCGGCTGGGCGTAAAGCCGGTGTTTGTCGATGCGAGCGATCTTGCGGCGGTGGAAGCGGCGCTGCTCGAATATCGCCCGCGGGCCTTGATCGTCGAGCCGATCAGTAACCCGTTGCTGCGGCTATGTGATGTCGGCGCACTCGCTGATCTAGCCCATCGCCACAATACGCAACTGGTGGTCGATGCAACCTTCGCCACGCCGTATCTGATGCGTCCGCTGGAACTCGGCGCCGATCTGGTGATGCATAGTGTCAGCAAGTATATCGGCGGCCACGATGATGTGCTGGGCGGGATTGTGCTGGGCGGCGAGCGCTACGCCGCCGATCTGCGCTGGTTGTCGATCAACCTTGGCGGGGTGATGGATCCGCACGCGGCCTACTTAACCCTGCGCGGTCTGCGCACATTACCGCTACGCATGCGCGAACACTGTCGCAATGCCCTGGCGCTTGCCGAGTGGTTGCATGCACAGCCGGCGGTGACGCATGTGTATTATCCGGGGTTGGCGGATCACCCGCAGCACGGATTGGCGCAGCGCATGCTCGACGGCGGATTCGGCGGTGTGGTGGCGTTCGATCTGGCCGATGCCGGTACGGCCGAGGTGGAGCGCTTTATGGATGCACTGAAGCTGATATTGCCGGTGACGACCCTGGGTGGCGTGGCCAGCCAGGTGCTCTACCCGGCCCTGGCCTCGCACCGCGCCCTGCCGGTCGAGCGCCGGCAAGCGTTGGGGATCGGCGACGGCCTGTTGCGGCTGTCGGTCGGGATCGAAGATCCCGCCGACATCCAGGCCGATCTCGCCCAGGCCTTTGCGGCGTACCGGGCGGGGTAACCATCACGCGAAAAACCGCGATTCGGCGATGATCTCGTGAGCCGGCAGCATGGTAGCCGCCGCAACCGAGTTGCCGGTGCGGGCCTGATAAGCGCGCACAACCTTGTAGCCGAGCGCATATCCGGCGAAATCGGGCACGCCGGCAACCGGCAGGCCCATGTCGCGCGCAATCGCATCACCGAAGATGTGGCCGCGCACTTCGGCGAAGCCGCTTCGATCCAGGGCCGCCCCGATTATGCTGCGGGCCGCGTCGAGCCGGCTTTCGTCGAACTCGCTCACCCACGGCCCAACCGAATCGTCGCCGTACAACTCGGCGGCGTAGGCCTCGGCCAGGCCCTCGGCGATCATATACTCGCCGACAGTGACGCTGATCGGGTTGAAAGCGAACAGCCGGAAGCGCAGATTATGGTGTAACTCGTGTGCCGTGCATGCTTCGACGCGGGCCAGATTGGCGGGGTTCGGCGCACTATAGATCGTCATCACCCAGCCGGGAATACCGCCAAAGCCGGTGTAGCCATGCTCGATCGACGTGCCGGTTGCCTCGCCGACCAGCAAGGCGAAGATGATGCGATCGAGGCCAATCTGCTCGCGATATGGTTCAAATGGCGCTTTTGCCCGTTCAAGCGCGGCGGCGGCCCGACTCCAGGCATTAGCTTCAGCCAATGCGCTGATTTTGGCGGCGGTGGCGGCGCGGTGTTCGGCTGCGAACTGCTCCGGGCGCAAGCCCCAGATCGCAAATGCGTCGAGCGGTTGCTGGCCGAAGATCGCCGCAACCTCGGCGAACGGCGCCGCCAACTCCTCGGCAACGATCCGGCTGTGAACGGCCGGATCATCGCTCGCCAACAGGCGCTCATAGATCGCGGCAGTGTCGATGATCTGAATATGCATAGCAATTCCTCCTCCATAAAAAGACTCCCAGCTTGTAGCTAGTACACCAACGCCACGGCGCGGGGACTGTCCGCCTTTAGGCGGCAGGGGAAGCGCCGGGCAGGGCTTCCTATTGCGGTAAAGCGTGATATGTGGTACATTAGTGCTAATGGCTGCTTCGGCAGGCCAGTTGCTCCTTCGGGAGCCGCACCTGA
>JAAUQO010000186.1 GCA_012032775.1 Oscillochloris sp.
TGCGCTTGGGCGTGCTTGCGCACAAAGTTTTGCTCGGCTGGCTCGTCGGCGGTGGCAGCGAGGCGGGCCGCTTTGTCTATCAGGGTCATCCTGATGGTGCAGCAGGTCGCGGAAGATACCGCTCACTGTCACCACCACATCGATACGGGGACGGCCCAGCACATCCAGCGGGATCAGTTCAACACCGCTCACGGTGCCCAGTTCGTCCAGTTGCACCCGCGCACCAAGCAGCGCCAGCACCTGCGCCACACCTTCGCCGTCGCTCTTCAAGTTGTCGATGCCCCACAATACCATCGCGATGCTTTCGGGCAGGCGGCCCTGTTCCGCTGTCAGCCGTTCGAGCAGTGCTGCAACCAGATCGGTCGCGTTCTCCTGGGCCATGGCGAGGGGATATGGTGCGGGTCGAGGCCGTAAATGTTGCGGCCCGTCGGCACTACTGCCTGATTACGTACCACGTCGTTACCAGGTGACGGTGGCACATAGCCGCCGCGCAATGCACGCAGCAACCCCTCGATTTCACCATCGTGGGTGATCTTGTACGACAGATCGGCAAGCATGCCCCATAGATGCTCAAAGTTGCCCGGTGTAATATCGGCAACGCTATACAGATAATCATCTGCGGCAGCCGCGCCACCCGTGCCAAAGCGCCGCATCGCTTCATGCGTAATCTGGTCGATGCGCTCCCAGCGTTCCTGGGCGCTGCGGTCGTGCTTGAGGCTGGTTCGCAGGTCGGCATAAGCGGTGCCTAGGCCGCTAGCGATAGCGTGCGGCAGTGGTGGCGTGTCGGCAACCGGCTGCGCGAAGGCCGCCACAAGCGCTAGCATATCAACCAGTTCTTCGGTAGTGGGGGCCGTACCCAGAATATGCAGGCCCGCCGGTATCATACGCTGCTCAATTTGCAGCAGTTCGTGCGAGAGTGCGTCGAGCCACTGGCAATCCTCCATCACCAGCAGCAACGGCGATGCGGCGGGTTGCAGCGCCCGTGCCCGTACCACCTCGATCAACAAGGTTTCCAGGGCGGTCTTGCGTAGTTTTGCATCAAGCGAGCGGGTCAGATCATTGTCGGGGATTGGCAGATTCAGCAGCGGGCCAAGCAAGGGCAAGCGCGACAGGAAACCGGGGTCGATCGCCTGGATTGTGTCGTGCAGCGCGGTGATCTGCTCGTGAGTCGGCCGGTTGCTGTCGATCGCGAAGAATCCGCGCCAGATCTCCTCCCAGGCGTGATAACTGTCGTTCGCGCCATAGGATTGGCATTCGCCGCCAAAGCCCTCGAAACGCCGCTCGGCGGCGATCCGGATCGCTTCGGCCAGCAAGCGCGACTTGCCCATGCCCGCTTCGCCGGTCACCGCGATCACCCGTCCGCGGCCGATCGCCGCCTCGTCGATCAGCCGGCCGATCGTGGCCAACTCTTCACTCCGCCCGACCATCGGCAAAAGGTAGCGCGGCTCTTGCAGGCGGGCCATACGCCGCCGCCGCGCGCCGCGCAATTCGTAGATCTGAATAGGCGCCGCTTTGCCCTTCACCCGAATCGGCGCCAGACTCTCCCAGTCGAAGCCGCTGCCGGCAGCGCGACAAAGCGGCTCGCTCACCAGAGTCTGGCCGGCGGTAGCGGCCTGCATCAGCCGCGCCGCCAGATTCACTTCGTCGCCGAGGGCACCATAGGTTCGCCGCGTGGCCGCGCCATACGCCCCGACCCGCATGTAGCCCTGGCTGATCCCGATCTGGAGCGGACTAAGCCCCGGCAATTCCAATCCCTGCAAATCGAGCGCGGCGCTGGCGGCTCGTACGGCATCATCCTCGTGGGCGGTCGGCGCCCCGAACGAGATCATGAAATAGGCGCCCTTGTCGCCGACGGTTAATTGCAGCAAAAAGCCGTCGTAGCGGAGAAGAATATCTTGAATCCGCCGGATGAAGAGATCGAACCTGGCGATCACATCGGGGTCTTCGTCGTAGTCGATCCCGCTGAAACGCAGAAATAATGCGACGGCGGGGCGCAATTCAGCCAGAAAATCGCCCTGGCCCTCCTGAAGCCGCCGATAGACCGGCGGCAGCAGGCGCGAACGTAATTCTTCATCGGGCAGCGCATTGTCGGGCAGTACCGGCCAGGGTGTCGGCGCAGGCGGCTCGCTGAGCGCCGTCACCAGGGCGAAGCGTTCGTCGCTGTGGTGATCGACGCGCCACTCGCGCACCTGAACTCGCTGGCCGAGTGCGGCGATCGTCGCTTCATCGGCCACCACCTCGCCGCGGGTGGCCTGGTGTTCGGCCCGGCTGAGCCGATCAAGGGTGCGACCGGCGAGCACATCGATCAGTTGCACCTGCGGATCGCCGACCTCGAAACGACGTACCGGCCCGGTGGCAACCGCGATCTTCACCGCCAACGAAACCTGATGCCCGGCGGGCGTTGGCACCGCTGCGAACGGCTGCATCCCTTCCTGCATCGCCAGGGCACTGGCGACGGCAAGGCTGGCGGCGTTGGCCCGAGTGGCCGCATCACCAGGTTCCGGGTCGGAGAACCAGCAGGTAATGGCATCACCGCTAAAGCTGATCACGCTGCCGCCGAATGCCTCCACCTGATCGATCAGGCTGTCGTAGACGGCATTCAGAAAGCGAGTTAACTCTTCGGGGCCGCGTTGCAACCCCAATTCCTCCACCAGGGCCTCGGTTAATGGTGTAAAACCCGAAATATCTGCGAATAAGGCCGCGCCGTGCTGGCGGTCGGGGAGATCCTTTCCAGCAGTGCGGGCCTGACGGCGATCCGCCGCGATGTAGGCGCTAAGTGATTCCATAGTGCCTTCCGATTGTAATGGTTGCGCGGCGAGCCACGCAACCATTACAAGGGAGAAATCCGGCTTAAGAGGGAGAGATGGTTATCGGAGGTTACAGCATAGCCGTAACCTCCGATAACCACAACCGCCATTGTTTGGATCTAAGGCGTTATGTCGCCGCCTCCAAAGTTGTCGAAACGGGCATCACCGGTCTCGAAGTACCAGACACCGATCTTGCCGCCGCTGCCGACATAATGATCACCGGCTGCCGGGCGGGTATCGAAGGTCGCTACCCGCTCACAGCGCACATATACATGGACGCTGCCGTCGGCATTTGCCCGTGCGCCCAGGAGATCGCCGTCGTTCATTGTGGCATCGACTGCGCCGATCACACTCCAGCCATAACCCGGTACCAATACCTCAACCTTCACCTGTTGCGCTGCGTCGTCGTAGAACACCAGGATCGCGCCGGCTGATGCGTCATGGCCGCTGGCTTTCAGCATCAGGCTGTGATGCCTGCCGCCGGGAACAACCTCGCTCAGGGTTATGAAGGCTTCCTGGGTTGCGCCGAATGTCGTTGCGCCCCAGGCTAGCGGGCCGCCCTTCACAACCAGAACTTGTTTGCGCTGAATGCGGTACTGATCCTGCTCAGCGGCCCAGATCCAGTTTGCGCCAAGTTTGCCGTTGCTCCGGTTGAAGGCGTCGAGTATCCGGCGTGTGTCGAGGTCGGTGATGTGGATGGTGAGTTGTTGCTCGGCACTGACGTTACCGACGCTGTCTTCCGCCAGGAAATATATTGTCGTAAACCCGATCGCGCTTATTGTAATTCGTCCGCTGTAAATCTGCCAGAGGCCGTCGCCGATTCGGTAGCGAATCGCGCCGACGCCGGCCAGATTGTCGCTTGCGCTCAGTGTGATACGGGCCTGGTTCAGATAGCATGTCGCCGGACAGTGCGGGAGTTTGATGCCGCGTACCGTCGCAGTTACCTCCGGCGGCGTCGCATCAACCGTCCACTCGTACACAGCCGGCGTTGGATCGACCAACTCCTCCGCATCGATCGCCGCGACCTCGAAGCGATGCGGGCCTTCCGCGAGTTCAACGTACTGCTGCGGGCTGTTGCATCCGGCAAATGCGCCCGAATCCAGCGCACAAACAAAGCCGAGCGCTTCAGCCGGCGTGCGATCGTCGCTGCCGCTGAAACTGAAGCTCACCTGCGGCCCGCTGATCGCCGGCGGCGCGCTGTCGATGGTGGTCTCCGGCGGCAGGTTCGGACTCAGGATTTCCAGGGTTCCCAGTGCCGTCGCAGTTCCGTAGCGCGGATCCATGAATGCGTTCATGGCCTCGGGCGCGCTATTGAAGTAGGCCGCAACCGTGTAGATCCCCGGCGGCAACGGCACAATCCCCAGCGCCGCCCGGCCGTCGAAGGCTGTTTGCACGGTTGTGGAGTAGCTGCTGCCTTCAGCGGATACCACAAACAGCACCGGCTTATCGAATAGCGGCACATCTGCGAAGGTGTCGCGCAGGGTCGCCGTGATCCCGCTGTCTTCGCCTTCCAAAACACTCGCCGCTGCGGGCTGGAGATCCAACGCCACACGACGCTCTGTGACGCTGAATGTCAGCTCGGCGTTGGCCGGCGCGTAGTTTGCGTCGCCCACAAACCCGACCCGCAGCGTATAGCTGCCCGGCAGGTCGCGGGTGCGGATGCTGGTGCTGGCTGTGCCGCTCGCATCAACCGTCGCCCGCCGGCTCTGCCCATTCAGGCTGAAGGTCAAAACCGCATCTGTGATCGGGTCGCCGCTGACGCTGTCGCGCAGGCTGGCGCTGAAGTTCGCCGAGCTGTCGTAGCTGAACGGCCCGACCGGCGTGATTGTGATCGCGGCCGCCGCCCGGTTCAACAGCAGATCGGTTGGGCTCGCGCCGACCTCGTAGTAGCGGCCCTGGTTCAAGCCGCTGCCGACAATCCCGACGCCGTTCACCGCCTGCACCATAAAGCGCAGATCGGCGGCGTCCTCAAGCCCCAGATCTGCCAGGCTCGCCGTTGCGAACCAGCGCCGGCTGTCGCTCGCATCCTGTTGCAGATCGCGCGGCAACCACTGGCCGTCGCCGTCGCTGTACACCACCCAGGCTTCAACAATCCCGGCCGACGGCGAGCCGACAATTTCGGCGCTGAAGGTGATCAGGCCGTCATTCGCTTCGGCCCGCACATTCGTGATAAACGGCGCTGCGCTGAGCGCCGGGTTGTTGCCGCCCGGCGTGGTCTCGGCAAAACTGCTGTAGTACAGCCGTAGATCGACGTTCGTGAAGCGGCGCAGAATGCCGGTTTCACTGTTCGCGCCGAGCGGCCCCTCGCTGATGTACTGGGCCGGTGTCAGGTTGAGCAATGGCTGGCCGTTGAGCGGATCGTTCAGTTCGGCGAAGTGATTGATCGACCAGAATGTCGGCGGGAACAGGTAGTCGCTGCGGAAGATCGCTCGTGCCAGGCTGAGTTCCGTGGCGGCGGCGCCGGTTAGCGCGCGGAAACCGGCTAGATCTTCGTAGCTGCCGCCGCGGAAGGCCACGCCACGCAGGTACGAGCCGTCGGGTGCGCCGGCCGGGTAGATGTTCAGCGGCAGCACCGGCCGGCCCGGCGCAACACTGATCCCATCCTTGCCGATCAGATAGCGCGCCTGCACGCTCGCGTCCGGGTTCTCGCTGTTCGCCAGCGTGATCGGGTCGCTCAGTGTGCTCAGCGGCGGATCGCCTTCCTGCGGCAGGCTCAGGTCGGTTGCACGCAGGTTGAGCGCGGCGCCGGGGCCGTCTGCGTAGCTATCCAAACCGCTCACCAACGAGGCTTGCGGCGTCTCGCTCAGGGCCGGGCCGGGCAGATTCACCCGCAGCATCGGCAGGCCGAACAGGGTCGCGATGATGTACGACTTGTCGCTGAGTGAGTCGGTTGTGCCGACATTGTTCACCAGATAGTCCTGTTTGGCCCGCATCAAGGCATCGCCGAGCGCCACCGGCTCGCCGCCGCCCGCCAGCCGCTGGGTAAAGTTCAGGTACAACTGCTCGCTGTAGGCGATAATGTCGGTGTCGCCGTACTGGTAGCCCGTGCCGCCGATCCAGGTCACGCCCTTGCGGGCAAAGGCTTGCGCCCAGTCGGGAGCGTTCGGCTGGCCCTGCAACGCCGATCCGTCATCCAGGCTGTAGCCCGAATGACAGCCGTTGCTCCAGATGATCGTGTTGGTCAGATCGACCGGACTCGCCAGCAGATCGCTGGTGGTCAGCCGGCTCGCATAGTCGGCGGCAAGTGCGCTCGACTGGCTGAAGTGGCCGGCGAGGAAAACCAGATCGTTGCGCTGCTCCAGCAGCAGCCGGCGCAGATCGTCGGCGCTCCAGGTGCAGGTTGCATCGCTCGGGGCGCAATCGCGTGGCGCGATCAAGCTGTTGATTGTTGCGTTGCCGCCCATACTACCCTGCAACGAGTCGCGCACCGCCGCGGTGGTATCGCTCAGGAACTCGTAGCCCGCCGTGAGCGCCGTGGTCGGCGCGGGCAATACACCATTCTGCGTGCCGTCGATATAGGCGTCGAGCAGAGTCCGGATCTCGTCCTCGCTCTCGACCAGCCGGCCCACCGGCAACTCAAGGATCGGCAGATCGCTGGACTTGCGGGCGATGCTGAAGCGGGCGCCGTAGAAATCCTGGCCCAACATGTAGCTGTTGCGCAGCGCGGCATTGGCCGCCGTCAGGTCTTCCAGCGGCGGGAAGAAGCGGTTCTCGTTCGCCAATTCGGCCCGATCCGGGTAACGGAAGAACGGGATCACCTCGTCATCGCCAACCAGCACGACATAACGCATTGCCGTGTTACTGTCGCGATACTGGTCGATCACATCCTTGATTGTGTAGCCAACCTGATTCTTCAGGAACGAGCAGGCCGGGTTGGCGTCGGCCAGTTGGTTGGCCGCGACAATTCGCGCATCCTCGGATAGATCGATCGCTACGCCGCGCACGCTGTCCAGAGCAGCCAGTTCGCCGATCCGGTCGCGCAGTGTCTGGCTCATCGTCAGCCGGCTGCTGTCATAAAGGATAATCGACTGGAAGCCGCCGCTCCAGGCCGCCGGTGCATTTTGCAGCGTCAGCGTGCTTGCGGTCGTTAACTCAGCCGCCGGGCAGGCGATCTGCGCGGCGTTGATCGCAATCCTGAATGGATTGCTTGGATCGTACACGCCGTTGGTGCCGCGTACCCGAATATAAAATTCGCCCGTGTTCGACCAGGTGTTGATCGTCAGATTGCGGTCGGCAGTGCTTTCGTCACCGCGAATCGCGATCAGGCTGCGCACCTGGGCGCTGCTGTAAGCCTCGTCGGTGAAGAAGTCGGGCGTGAAGAAGTCGGGCGTGAAGAAATCGGGCGTGAAGAAATCGGGCGCGAATTCGGCATCCAGGCGCGGCAAATCCTCAGGCGAAGTGAGTTCGTCATAGGCCTGGCCAATATCGCGATAAACAGTCAGATCATAGTCGGCCGGCAGATTGCTCAGGCTTATCTGCACCTGCGTATCGGGCCGCACCGCGAACTTATACCAGCGCGCCTGACCGGCCTGGGTGAGGAATTGCTCGATGCTGCGCGGCCGGCCGTCGTCGATCCCCGGCAAGCCCAGTTCATAGGCCGTTACCCAGGCGATATTATCGGGGCCGGCGGCCATACAGCGGCTAAACGGCGAAGTGCCCTCGAATCCGGTGGCGGTCGCACTGATGAAGCGCGTATCGATCGCCGGTGTAACCGTGGCCGAGAAGTAGGCCGTGCCGATCATATTCGTGCTGACGTTGACAACCCCGAGCAGTTCGCTACTCTGGCCGAAGCCGGTCGGCGTGCAGTTGGCCGCGCCGAACAGATCGATCGCGAAATCCTGCTCAGGCGTGCTGTGCAGCAGGCCGAGAATCGTGGTTGGCCCCTCGTCGTTGCTGCTGGCACTCAGGATGATCGGCGGGTTCTGCAAGCCGTTGGCGATCGTGCCGCCGCCGTCCTGATCCTGCAGATCGATCAGGGCCGGGTTCCCGGCCAGACTGATCGGCAAGCCGGTGTTGTCGGCGATCAGATTGCCGCGCATCGTGCGCCCGACGCCGGCCTGTACCAGTATGCCGTCGCCGTTGTTAAACCCGATCCGGTTGTTGTTGATCGGCACATGGCCCATCTTCAAACCGACGCGGATGCCGTCACCGCCGTTCGGCAATCCGGTCTGACCGCTTAGATCGACGCCGATCGCATTCCCACTGATCGTGCCGCCGTGCAGGCGAATCACTCTGATGCCGGCGCCGTGGTTGCCGCCGATGATATTCGCCTCGGATGCACTGTTGCCGCCGATCGTCAGTTCATCACCGTCGGCGCTGCGGATGCCGTCGCCGCCGTTGCCCCGCGTGGCCAGGCCGATTACGTCGGTGCCGATCCGGTTGCCGACCAGCGTTGCCCTGGTGCCGTTGGTGGCGAAAACACCATGGCTGCCGTTGGCGCTGATCACGTTATTCTGCACCAGGAAGGGCGTTGAAGCACTGTCGAGGAATAGCCCGATATTGTCGTTGCCGCGGGGCGTGCCGTCGGGTGCAAGCCCGATCACATTATTCTCGACCCGGTGACCGGCGCCGAACAGATACACGCCGTCGATCCCATTCCCGGCGATCAGATTGCCCTCGACGACATTATCGGCGCCGTAGACCGTTACGCCGCAGCCGTCATTGCCATGGCCGCCGCCGTCGGGCAACAGGCCGATATAGTTGCCGCGCAGCGTCACCCGGCTCGCCTCGATGATCACGGCATAGCCGCCGCTGCCGCCACTTGTCGCCCGCAAGCCATCAATTGCGATGCCCTGGAACGTGCTGTGGTTTGCGCCGGATCCGAACCGGATCGCGTCGCTGCCGTGCGGCGCCGTTGTGCCGTTCAACACAATCTGCGGCGGCAAACCCACCCCGGCGCCCGCCTGGCTCCAGCCGTCGATCAACACATCATCGCTGATCTTCGGCAGTTGCCCGCTCAGGTTGATCGTGTGCGGCCCGGCGCCCGGAATCGCGAAGCGGATCGTGTCGAGACCGCCGCCGCCCGCGTGTGAACATTCTTTGATCGATTGATTTTTATTGGCGGCCGTGATCGCTTCGCGCAGCGAACATGCCCCATCCGAGGCGATGGTATCGGCCGTGGTGGTAACCGTCAGCGTGGTAGCGGCATGGGTCGGAGTGGTTGGAATAACAAGCGTACTTAGCACCATGATCAATGCCAGCAGCAGGGTCGGTGTTGCGGCGCGGGGGCCGTTCTCCATCCTCATTGCTCTCTCCCGAAAAGTGTAGCCACAGCACGAAATGAGCCACTGCATCGTGTGCGGCAGGCCGACAGAGTCGCGCATCGGCTCCGGGGGAGGTGTCGAAGCTAGGTAGCGGAGACGTAGGAATTACTCGTATGAACGGTTCTAATAGGGGGAGATGGTTGCAGTATAGTCGTTCGTTGCAGGCTTGTCCAGCCATGAGCGGCGGTCGTAGATGATCAAAAAATTCATCTTTCAAAGTGACGGAGGCGAATCGCAATTCGCCTCCGTTAGCGATTGTGTCGATTACTGATAGCCTGAGCCGATTACTGGCAGCCGATCCCGGCGCAAATGGTGTCCGGGTCGAGTTCGACCGGTGTGGCCGGCGCTTCGGCTACTGCCGGTTGTTCGGTCAGTACCTCGCCGCCGCCCGCTTGCAACGTGTAGTCGGCGGTTGCGCGCAGGCCGCTGATATTTCCAAAGGCGGTGTAGGTGCGCTTGCCGATCGGTTCCTGCTCGCTCAGGTAAAGCACGGCGCTGAACACACCACTGCTGTCGGCCTGCACATCACCGATCCAGAGTGTGGCATAGTTCGGCAACGTCACCCAGATTGTTACGATCTCGCCGGGCCGGAAGCCGCTGCCCACAAACTCGGCGAAGTTGCGTTGGGTGTCGGGGCTGGGGCCGACAAGCAGGCTTGCTTCGCCGCTGGCAATGGTGAGATCGGCCACTTCAACCGTGAAATCGGCGATGCCGTTGGCGTTGCTGTTCAAGCCGCGTGCCGTAAGTGCGTAACTTCCCACCGGCACCCCGGTCACATAGACGATATACTCGAATGCGCCGCTACTGTTGGCCTGGGCGCCGCTCAGAGCCTCGACCATGTTGTCGGGGTAGCGCAGCCAGATCGCAATATCCTCGTTTGCGCCATAGCCGCTGCCGCGGAACAGATAATAACTGCCCTGGCTGTCGATCCCCGGCTCGGCGCTCAATGTCACGCCGTTCGAGGGGCCGTCGCCCACGCCGATATCGACCGTAATGTTGGCATACACCTCGCGGTTGCTGGTCAATCCGCGGGCGGTGTAGGTGTAGTTGCCGGTCGGTGTGAACGTCGCCCCCAGGAAGTCCGGCAGGTATGGATAACTGAAATTGCCCTCGGCGGTCGCCTCGATCTGCGCAACACCGAACACACGAAAGTCCGGGTACGTAATCCAGACTGCAATTGTCTCACCGGGCGCAAACCCGCTGCCGTTCAGCGTTACAGTGTCATTCTGGCGCGGGGTGGCGGGGCTTGCACTCAACGCGGCCGAACTTGCGCCGGAACTCCACGTCCAGAGGCCCAACAGTGCGGCCAGTACCAGGGTAAAACCAACCATAAGCCAGCGAACCGGTGGGTGCATTCGTCTGAGTAACATCGAAATCCTCCCTTAAACTAGACGAATCGGCTACTGGCCTCAAACTACTGCACATGCCGTCAGGCTGCGATATTTGCAGGTTGCAAGAGGATGACAGCATGGTAACTATGACCTTACAACGCCCATATCCCGCTTGTGTTGTAACGGCAGAGCCGTATAATCACGTTCGTGATCAAAACGGTGAAACAGCCATGCGCCCTGAAACCCACGTCGGTTTGCGCAGTGATGCAGGTATTCACCGAAGAAGCGGCATAGTATCGGCACAGATTCAGCGGTCGTAACGGTAAAAGTTGCGTAATACTGAAACTGTGATAGAATACGCGCCGTTCGCGATTTGACCGCCGTGTCCGCGGGAGGATCGAAAAGGATGCCAGGAACGCAATCACGTTTTACAACCTTGTTGTTGCTGCTACTTGCCGCCGCGCTGATCGGTGGCTGTTCCGCAACCCCCGCCGCAGAGGCCCCCGCACCGGCGCCGACAACTGCGCCCGAACCGACGGCAGAGCCGAATCCAACCCTCGCAGCAAGCCCAACCCTCGCAGCAAGCCCAACCCTCGCAGCAAGCCCAACTACCGAACCTAGTCCGACAAGCGAGCCTGGCCCGACGGCAGTGTCCGTCAGGGTGAGTTGGCGCTGCCCCGTGGTAGCGTCACGCAGCGTCCGTACGCTGTTATGCTCGACAATCACCCGAATGCGTTTCCGCAGACGGGGTTGAATAATGCGGTGATGGTGTACGAGGCGTTGGCCGAGTTCGGGCTGACCCGCTATATGGCGGTGTTTGTTCCCGGGATCTCGCCGGAATTAAGCGAGATCGGCCCGGTACGCAGCGCCCGACCGTATTTTGTCGAGTGGGCCAAAGAGCTGCGATCGGTGTATGTGCATGCCGGTGGTTCGCCCGAGGGCTTGCTGCTTGCCGAGACCTCGATCGAGTTGGTGAATATGGACGCATTGCGCAGCACGCCGGCACGTTCTTTCGCCGTAGTAACTCCCGTGAGTCGCCGCACAATCTGTTCACCGACAGCGTCGAACTTGCCGTATTTCCGGCGCTGCCGAACCGCCGGCCGACGGTTTGTCCGAGATCGGGTTTTTGTACACGGTTCCGGCGCCATCCGCCGAGCGGCCCGCCTCACAAACGATTGAGTACTACTTTATCTACCGTGAGACGTTTTGTGCGCTGGGTGTACGACCCTGCTGCGAATCTGTACCGCTATTTCCGTCAGAATCGCCCCCACGTCGATGCCGCACCGGCGAA
>JAAUQO010000007.1 GCA_012032775.1 Oscillochloris sp.
GGCATTGCGACGACCTATGGGAAGAATAGCAATGAGTATGAGATGGCAGGAGGAAAGCGGAAGAGTGAGCGGAAACGCCCAGTGCGATCGCAACCTGCTGCGGCGGCGTAGTGAATTTTGTCTAGGTTGAGAGCTGTACGTTTTCTGTTCGGAACTCTACGGCTCTTAATCTAGAGTTTGGGTCATGCGCTGATGGGGCAGGGTTAGGGTCATCATCAAACCTCTTTATCAAGGAGTGAGCAGTGCTCACTCTTTTTTTTCGTGGTTATGGAGACGGAATGGCGACATCCTTAGGTGTTCGTGATGAGACAGCCGCTATTCGAGGGTTGTTTGAGGATTATTTCGATGTGTCACCGCGTGCCTGGGAAGATAATTTGCCTGCGTTGACGAGTTTACCAACGGGCGTGCGCAAAGAGATCGAGGAGCGTAGCCGTAGACCATTTGATATGCGCAGCATGATGTTAGCGCAAATCGCAAAGTAATTTTTGCCAGTGTTGGATTTGCGCATACCGTGACCAGTTACTGCTCGTAACCTTGCCGTGCCAACCTGAGAGACCTTCACTCGAACAGGGTGGTAGTCTGAAGTGAATCATGACCAACGATCCAATCTTCTCTGCAACTCCTGAGATAAGTGGTAGCCGCAGCGTGCTAGTTCGACGTTGTAAAGCGATGATCGCGGTACATGAACAGCGGCGCGGCGAACGCAAATTGGAAACGGCTCAACAATTGCAGCATCGCGCTTTTGCGATTGCGCCGTCAAATAGCTTTGTGCCTATTGCTCAGGTTTACCAGTTGCAAAAGCCAAGCGACTCATTCTACCGGCTTGAGACTGAGTATAGTGCGGAGGGGCAACTCGAAAAATGGTTTGAACCGCGAAGCCCTTTGAAAGAGGTGGATGCCTTACGCGTTACTCTTGATATTGCCCGAGCCCTACACCTTAATCAGCAGGTAGGTATTGTACATTGCAAAGTGCGATTATCGTCGATTCTTATTGTGACGCAGGCCGGTGAGTTCCGGGCAAAAACTTGATGATTATACAGATGCGAAATCATCACCGAATCCTTTATTGCAAAGGCGATCTGAAAGATCTTTGCGGTATTTTGTTTACGTTGCTCACGAAAACACCGGCAAATCAGGCCACGGCAGAACGGATTCGACAGCAGCGCGGTATCACTGAGCTAACAAAAGGCATTCTCCTGGCTGCGCTCGCTGAAGATGCCCAACCCTTTCAAACACCGGAAGCTTTAATTGAGGCACTTGAAGGCGCCTTGCAGGTAGCAGTAATGCCGCCAGTTCGATCAAGGCCGGGCATTCCAGTCTGGTTGGTTGTTGTCGTTTCCGGCTTGCTCATGATGGTTGTCATACTGGTGGGTATGGCGCTGGTTATTAATAATTTTGGTCAAGTGCCAGCAGCGAGTACGACTGTGCGTACTGGATCGCCAATCATCATACAATCCGTAGGCGGATCGAATACCTCTCCCTCTGATCCTGTGGTTGCTCCTGTTACTCCTATATCTTCGACAACGGCAACAGCGCATATGGTGCAACACGTTACCCCGTCGATAATCCTTTCGCCCACATCGCTTTTCTTCACAGTCACACCGGAGCCGTCCACTGTTGAGCCGACAATAGCTTTACCACTTCCAGATCCGACTGCTCTGGCAAATTATCAGACCACTATTGCCTTTGAACAAACGGCGCTTTCGCAGGCCGATACAGCCATTGCAGCTAGCTGGACGGCAACAGCGGTAGTGCCCACATCCACTGCGACACGTATGCCTTCTCCGATTCCGGTGTTTAAGTACGAGCATAGTGTCGAGCGACAGGATAGTTTTGGTAGTACAGGGCGTATTGAGTCTTGTGTGATCGGGCGCATTATTGATCGAAACGGCAATGGTGTTAATGCGGCGCAGTTAACCATCGGCGATGGCCGGAGTGCATCAAGAACAACGACGAGCGGTAATGGCGGCCAGTATCAGTTTTGTGAATTATATGGTTCTGAATGGCAAATTGTGCTCGATTGGGTGCCGACAAGAGCAATTGGCGTTAAGGTTACTGTGCGTGTGAATGGTGCGGCAGGTGAACGAGCAGTGGTGAATTTTGTGGAGCGGCAGCAACCTTAGGACTGACCGTTGAGTGGCAGTGCCATGCAACGGTCGCTTTATATGCTGAGCCTCTGCATCCGACATGATTCTGGGTTGCTTCTAACCAATAGCGCCAGTTAGAGTTGGCGGTGGTTGGGCCGCCGGCCAGCCGCCTGAGAAGTCGATGATCGCGCCGGTGAGAAAGCTGCCTTATGCTGCATTCCCATTGCTGCATGCCCATTGCTGTATGCGGCATTTCACACTTCTCCGTAGCGGTATTTCGTGCTCGCTTCGATCACGCCGATCTCGTCGTCGTTCAGGGCGAAGAGTTGGTAGACGCGCCGGTTTAGTTCGATTTCGCCGCTGATGATTGCGGCGCTGTGGGCTGTGTGGCGCGCGCGCTGCGTGCTGAGCCATTCCTCCCAGTCGTCGCGCTCGCGTACGGTGATCTCGCGCTTGTAGACTTTCTGGATCTCGCTGCGGAAAGCCGGAAAATCCAACTCCCACCAGGCTGTGAGTTTCTGGTTGAGCTGTTTGCCCGCCGTGCCTAAATCGCTCGTGATTCGTTTGCGCACCCGCCGGTGGAGTTCGTAGCGCGCTTTCGCTTCAGTGCTGATCTGCATGGCAAGTTCGCCGATGGCCTGGCGCTCTGCCTCCGGCGCCTCGGGGATGGGAATTCTTTCCATTGATTGGGTGAACAGGCGGTAACGCTCACTACCTGCTCGTTCGCCAAAAGATTGGCTGATTTGTGAGAGTACAAACCATGTAACGCGGCTAGCTAGAATACCGAGAAGGTAGGGTGAAGCATCAGGCGTAAAGTAGCCTGTATTTCCAATGCGGGTATTCCCCTCGTCCCAAACAAAGCGCGGGTATTTGGCAATATCGGGCCAGAAAATTTTTGTTTGGTTAAACGCATCGTAATAGTCACAAGGGCGCAGTTCCCACCAGTATTCGCCCTTATCACCTCGTCTGCGAGCGGTATCGGCAAATGGTTGAAGATAGGAGGCGAGAGAAGGGTGAGTACTTTCGAAAGCACTCCAAGCTGCTGCTTCTGAGAGACCTTCACCGAACTTCGAACGAGTCCAGAAAGTCGGTATCTCAATTAGCCATCGCCCTTCTTGCTCCTGATACCACGGGCGTAGATCCTCGCCGCGCAGAATCGGTTTGATCAAGGCTGCACTTGCCGGATCGGCGGCGATCAGTTGATCACGTTTGGCCTGATCGATGATGAAGACATCGTTTGCGCCGGTGAGAACGCCGCGAAACATGCGGTTGTCAACATATTTTGCAAGCGGTTTGCCGGTCTGCAATAGCTTCAAGGCAAGGTTGCGTCCGGTATCATCGCCCAATTGCCAACCGCTGTCTTGCTGATCGTGGATACTGACCGGGGCGAGTTTGGCGGCGACTTGTTTGCGAAATTCCTTCACGCCTTCGCCGCGATTGAAGGTGGCGGCCTGGGCGATATGTTCGGCGGGCGGCGTATGCTTGCGCACAATTGGAATCGCCGGGTATACGTCGGGTGCATCGGCAAAGACCCGGTTGTCGCCCAGGTCGATCAACTGCTCCACTGTCACCTGTTGGCGCAGAAAATTCCGTAGCGGTGTGGCGTAGTTGGCCCGCAGCCACGAGTTACTGGCGATGTAGCCCAATAATCCATCCTGCTGCAACAGCTTCACGCCCTGCTGGAAGAAGTAGACGAACAGGTCGGCGGTGCCGCTGTAGGTTTCGGGGTAGGCGGCCTGAACGTAGGGTTTGAGCGGGCTGAGTTGTTCCTGGCGCACATAGGGCGGGTTGCCGATCACGGCATCGAAGCCGGCCTGTTCGCCCAACGAGCGCCCGTGGCGGTCGTAAAACACCTCGGGGAACTCCAGATCCCAGTGAAAAAAGCGCTGTTGGTTGCGTAAGCCGCGCAGTTGGGCCAGTGTCCGTTCAAAGGCCGGCGTGGCAAAGGCGTCGTCCTGCTTCTGGGCATAGTCGCTCAGCGCGCGCCAACTACGCTGCTCCGGGGCCATGCCGAAGCCCGCCGCCGTCACCAGATCGGCCTGCAAGGCGAAGCGCTCGGTCAGTTCGGCCCGCACCCGCTCGTAGATCCGCTCCTGTTCCTTGACATCATCGACGGTGCGGCCGGCGCTGCCTTCGATCAGCCACATACTGCCCACGGCGCTCATCATCGCACCGGCGAAGGCCGGATCATCGAGCAGGCTGAGTTGGCCGGCTTCCGTCGCCGCCTGCTGTTTGCTGCGTTTCGCCTTTTTCGCCGGCCCTGCGCTGGCCAGATCGCCGGCCCGCGCGCCCACCAGGGCATTGCCGCAGCGCAGGTGATGGTCGAGAAATGAGAGCGGACGGCCTTTGGCCGCCGTGGCCAGCCAGAGCGAGAGTTTGGCCAGATCCACGGCCAGCGGATTCAGATCGACGCCATAGATGCAACTCTGGGCCACCCGGCGCTTCCAGTACGCCAGATCGGCCTCTTCACCCGCCTCGGCCGGCGGGATCACGCCAAGCTCCACCAGATAGCGGGCGATAAACTCCATCGCCGCCACCGGGAAATGGCCGCTGCCCATGGCCGGATCGACACAATTCAGCGCCAGCACCGCCGCGATCTTGGCGTCGTCGTCGGATTTGTCGGCCACCGCCGCATCAAGCAGCGGGCGCAAGGTTTGCTCGACAATATACTGCACCACGAAATCGGGCGTATAGTACGAGCCGGTGCGCTGGCGCTCGCCCTTGTCGTTGACCAGTTCGGTGCTGAAGCCGTCGCGGCTGCGTTCGATCGGCACCAGATGATATTCGAGTAAGCCTTCGTAGATCGTACCTAAGTGGCGCTCGGCCAGATCGCGATAGTCGATATACTCGCGCCGGTCGCTCTGCGGATTGAACACCCGCGCCAGTTTATCCAGGGCCAGTTGCAATTGCGCATCGCCGACGGTATAGCGTTCCAGAAATGGATGGCGCTGTGGGTCGAACAGGCCGCCGTTGAAGGTGGCCACATGCAGCGGTGGGCTGCCGGCATTGATGATCGCGAACAGATCGCGCAAACGCGCCCAGGTACGGCCGGTATCGGTAAGCAGGCTCATGCCGCTGTCGAGGCGCTTGCCGGCATCGCGCACCAGCGCATACAGGCTGTAATCCTCGCGGTAGGCAAGATTTTCGCGCAGCGGCAGCAGTTCGCGGGCTTCGGCATAGAGCACAAACAACAGCCGGTAGAGCACGATCAGGCTGTTGGCATAGATCACCTGGAGGGATGCCGCATCGCCGCCGAATGCATGCGCCCCAGCGACGGTATCGCTCCCTGCTGCACCTGGCGCGACGCCGTTGTGAAAACCATTCCGCGAGTAATCGAGGAAACCCTGGGCTAGATGGCGCAGCGCATCAAAGACCTGGAGCTTGAGCGAATCGGACACGCCACGCGCATAATCGACACTCTCGCGCAACATCGCGTCGAGGGTCAGGGTTGTGCCAGGGGCCGAATCAAAGGCAGCGCGGCGGAAAAAGACATAGAAATACAAAAAGATCTGCGGATCATCGGCATCAACCAGATCCTTCAGATCGACCTCGTAAAAAATCTCCTCCTTGCGGGCCGTATCCTTGTGGTAGAGCCGCCAGCGCCGGCCGTTGGTCAGAATTCCCCAGGCAACGCCGCTATGCAGCATGTAGAAGGCGATCTGGCGGGCGGGCACCCGGCTGATCTCATCAAGCTCGCCCACACCCGTTACATCGAGCTTACGTTCCCAGTACTTCGCATCGCCAACCGCGAATGCCGCGCCCAGATCGGCCTCGTGCAGCACCCGATTCTTATTCGCCTGGAGTGCGGCCGGATCGCGATAAAAGACATAATCCGGCTTTTTGGTACCGGCGGGCGTATGCAAGCCGGCCTGCACCTCGAAGCTATGGCCGAGCGCCTGCAACACCGGGCGCACCAGGGCATACTCGGTCTGGGCCTCGTTGGCGGAAGGCGTGAACGCGGCGAAAATCTCCCTGATTCGGGCCAGTGCAAGCGCCGATTCAGGGGCCAGATCGAGCCATGCATCGCGGCGCGGCAATGTCTCATCAAGATAACGATCGGCGAAGAGTTGGCGATTATAGTGGCGCTGCGTGAGCGCAAGCGGTAATTGCGAGGCGGACATGCAGGATCCCTGATCTTTCAGTCACGTTTGATCAGGCAGTATACACCACGCAGGGGGCTGGTTCATGCCGGAGTGGATATTTTCGGGCAGTCCGTCAGGACGAAGCATGGGCCGGCGGCAGCTTCGCCCTGACGGTGATTTCGATCTTACTGCGCGAATTCGCTTACCGGCTGGCGCATCACATCGCCCAGAGTAGCCTGCGGTTGCAGGGCGGTCGCCAACACCTGATCGAGCGTATCGACCGGCACAAAGGTAAGCTCCTGGAACACCTCGCGCGGCAGATCGTCCAGGTCGGCCTCGTTGCGCCGCGGCAGAATAATCGTCTGGATCCCGGCCCGATGTGCGCCGAGGGCCTTCTCCTTGATCCCGCCGATCGGCAATACCCGTCCGCGCAACGAGATCTCGCCCGTCATTGCGACATCGTCGCGCACAAGCCGGCCGGTAGCGGCCGATGCCAGTGCCGTCGCCATTGTGATGCCCGCCGAAGGCCCGTCCTTCGGAACCGCGCCGGCCGGCACATGAATATGCACGGCGTGGGTCTCGAAGAAGCGCGGGTCGATCCCCAACTCTTCGGCCCGTGAGCGCACATAGGTAAGGGCGGCCTCGGCGCTTTCGCGCATCACCTCGCCCAATTGGCCGGTGATCTTCAACTCCTTCGGCCCATCAACCGCCGTCGCCTCAACCAGGATAATATCGCCGCCGACCGGTGTCCAGACCAGGCCGGTTGCGATGCCGGGCTGATCGATCCGCTCCCTGGCCTCGTTATAGAAGCGCGGCCGGCCCAGCGCTTCGCGCACAAAGGCCGAGTCGACGGTGATTGGCGGATTGGCGGATTGGGCGTTGTCGGCGATCACTGAAATCTCCGCGCACTCCGCATCGCTCGATTGCTCGGCCGCTGTCGTTTCCCCTTCGGCCAACTGCCGCGTCACCTTGCGCAGCACCGCGCCGATCTGGCGTTCCAGATTACGTACACCGGCCTCGCGGGTGTAGTCGCCGATCAGGGTGCGCAGCGCCGTTTCGTCGATTACGGCTTCTGCCGGGCGCAAGCCGTTCGCCTTGATCTGGCGCGGGATCAAGTGGCTCTGGGCAATTGTCACCTTCTCATCCTCGATGTAGCCCGAAAGTTCGAGCACCTCCATGCGATCACGCAACGCCGGCGGTACAGTGTCCCAATTGTTGGCCGTGGCGATAAACAACACCTTCGACAGATCGAAAGGCAGGTTCAGATAGTGATCGGTAAAAGTATTATTCTGCTCGGGGTCGAGCACTTCGAGCAGGGCTGCGGCCGGATCGCCGCGATAATCGTTGCCGAGTTTATCGATCTCATCGAGCAGAATCACCGGATCGGCCGCCCCGGCTCGCCGCAACTCCTGAATAATCCGGCCCGGCTGCGAGCCGATATAGGTGCGACGGAAGCCGCGCAATTCGGCTTCATCGCGCACACCGCCGAGGCTCATGCGCACAAAGCTACGGCCCAGCGCACGGGCGATACTCTGGCCCAGGCTGGTTTTACCCACCCCAGGCGGGCCGACAAAGGCCAGGATCGGCTCGCGGGCGGCGCGGCCGCTATCGTCGCCGAGGGAAGCCCGGCGCTGCTTGACCGCCAGATACTCCAGCAGGCGCTCTTTGATCTTCGCCAGACCGTGATGATCCTCGTCCAAGACCTGATGGGCAAAGGCGATATCGATCGGTTGGCCGGTATACTTCCCCCAGGGCACTTCCGCCAGCCACTCCAGATAGGTACGCACCATCTGGTATTCGGGCGAACTGCTGTTGATACGGCGCAGCCGCGACAACTCGCGATCGGCCTCTTTGCGTGCCACCTCCGGCAGTTGCGCCTCGTCGAGTTTCTGGATCAGATCGTCGAGTTCCGCCGTTTCGGCATCGTCCTCGCCGAGCTCCTTCTGAATAGCGCGCATCTGCTGGCGCAAATAGAATTCACGCTGCTGCTTCGCCGCGCTCTCCTGCACCTCCTGGCGAATGCGCGACTGCACCTCCAGCACCGCAAATTGCTTGCGATAGAAATCACCTACCTTCTGGAGCCGCTCGACAATATCGATCGTCTCGATCAGATCCTGGCGCTCTTCAAAGGTATAATCCGGCGAATAGCCGGTATTATCGGCCAGATGACCGGGATCGTCGATCGAGCGCACGAAATTGCGGATCTCCTGGGTGATGCCGGGGCGATGCTCAAGTACCGCGTCGATCGCCGCATGTACCTCGATCATCAACTGCTCAAGTTCCGCAGTGCGCTCGAACTGATCGGGGGTTTCGCTGTAGCTGAAGCGGGCGAATGTTTCGCCGGGCACCTCTTCGCCGAGAATGGCCCGCACCACGCCGCGCAACACCACCCCGCGATTTCCGCTCGGCAACATACCGATCTCTTCGATCCGGGCAATCACGCCGATCATAAAAACTTGATCATGGAGCGGCGCCTGCTCGTCGGCATTGGGGCGACGGGCCACCAGCAAGACGCGGCGATCCTGTTTCATCGCAGCTTCGACGGCAGCCTGATTATTATCATTCAAACTTACACTGACGACGGTGTAGGGAAAGATAATTGCACCGTCGAGGATAACTAAGGGCAAAGATTGGATTTCGGGTGTCTGATGTTCGCTGGATTCACTCATTACGATTCTCCTTGAAACGGAATTATCATTCCGCTAGGTATTATGGAACCGCTTGTGAGTGCTGTCAATGCTTGCCGCGCGATTTTAGTATAACGCTAACAATAAAAACGCCCACCAGCGTTATCTGGTGGGCGTTCGTTTGTGTTGCGACTTTTATGCGCCGTCACATCTCACGCCTCTGCCTGTCTCGCGCCTTCCTCAAGTGCTCGCATTAGCGGTATGTCGGCGGCGGGCAAGTCGTAGCGCCGTAGATCCGCCGCCTGCACCCATGCCAGTTCGTCGTGGTCGTGGGGCTGTGGTTCGCCGGCAAGGATGCGGGCCTGGTAGCCGCGTAACTCGATCCGAAAGCTAGCGTATTCGCCATAGCCGACCGCCAGCAAGGCGCCGATTGTCGCGGTTACGCCCAGCTCCTCGTGGAGTTCACGCGCCAGGCAGGCTTCGTCCTGTTCGCCCGGCTCCAACTTGCCGCCGGGAAACTCCCAACGCCCGCCATCCGGCCCACCTGGGCGGCGGCGGGCCAACAACACCGCGCCGTCGTCGCGGCGGATCACGGCGGCAACCACAACAATCGTGCGTTTCATGCAGCTCCTTTCGGCGTTCCCAGCTTGAGTTCGCGGCGCAGCCACAGCGCCGATGGTACAGTATAGGCGTAAGCTGTGCCGTGCTTACCCACACGCTGGTTTAAGGAGCGCAGCACAGGTCGGATCATGAATGCGGAGTAAGGGTGGCCCTAAAACGTCGGTAGCGTCATCGGATTTGTGGGCGTTTCGGGCCGCCGGCCCGTAAGGATTCTGTGTTGTGATGCGGCGCAGCGAAGTTGCGCCGCATCACAACACAAATACGCTACCGACGTTCTAGTCGCAGCACCGGCGCCGACACCCCGCGAGCAACAAGGAGTGGTTATGAACGAGTATGTAACAGTGCTACGCGCACTGGAGTTCGCAGCCGAGCGCCATAGCGAGCAGCGGCGCAAAGATGCGGCGGCTTCGCCGTATGTCAACCACCTGATCGCCGTGGCCCATATTCTCGCCGCTGCCGGTTCGGTGAACGATAGCGAGTTATTGGCCGCCGCCGCCCTGCACGATGCCGTCGAGGATACCGGCCTGACGATGGCCGAATTGGCGGAACGCTTCGGGCCGGTGATCGCCGGCCTGGTAGCCGAAGTCACCGACGATAAATCCCTGCCTAAAGCCGAGCGCAAACGGCTTCAGGAAGAACACGCCCCGCATCTCTCGGCGCGCGCCAGGCAATTGAAGATCGCCGACAAGATCTCGAATCTGCGCGACGTAACCGAACATCCGCCGGCGGATTGGTCGTTCGAGCGCCGCCGCGAATACATGCACTGGTGCGCCCGCGTTGTCAATGGCTGTCGTGGGGTGAATCCGGGCCTGGACGCCGCCTTTGATGACGTGTATCGGCGGGCCGAGGCGGTGTTTGGCGGCCGAGGATAAATGGATTCGCTTACTGAGCGTGGTAACACTTCCTTGCTATGATGCCTCAAGTCGGTATAGGCTTCTTAATACGGCGATACGATAACAATACTGATTTCAGTATCTGTTTCGCTTCTTATTTCTGCTTGCTTCTTGGTGGAGATTGAGCCTGGAAGGTGCATCTTGGATTCGCCCAGTTTGATCCTGATCGTCGATGACAATTCGCGGAGCCTGATGTTGTTCCAGAGCCTGCTGGAGCCGGAAGGCTACCGGCTGGCCCTGGCCGAAACCGGCGCCGAAGCGCTGCGGCAGACGCGCCTGTTGGCGCCGGATCTGATCCTGCTCGATGTGATGATGCCCGAGATGGACGGCTACGAGGTGTGCCGGCAGATGCGCGCCGACCCGGCGCTGGCCCTGATCCCGATTGTGATGGTCACGGCTTTAAACGATCAGCAATCGCTCTTACGCGGGATCGAGGCCGGTGCCGACGATTTCCTCACCAAGCCCTTCAATCGAACCGAACTGTTGGCCCGCATTCGCACCATCACCCGCCTGAATCGCTTCCGCGTTGTGCTTGACGAACAACGCCGGGTTTCCAGTGAACGGGCGCAATTTTTGTGGGCGATCGAGCGCTCGGCTGACGGCTATCTTCTGCTCGACCGTCACGATCGGATTCAGGGCGGGAATCGCCAGGCCCGGCGCTTTCTTGGCCTGCCGGGTGATGCTGATACATGGCCCGATCAGCCGTTTCTCGCCCTTGTGGCGACGCGCTATCGAACCGAGCCCGAGGCGGCATGGACGAGTTGGCCGCGCCTCAGTGATATTATGCGCTATCTGGTGCGGCCGGAAGGCTCTGAGGCGGCGTGCTGGTTGGAGGTCGAGTTGCTCGATCCCCCAACCGCCGGCGATGGCCAGCGCCTGGTTCATATCCGCGATGTGACCGCACAGATCCAGGTGCAACACGATATGTGGGCCTTTCATAGCTTTATCTCGCACAAATTGCGTACGCCGCTGACAAGTCTGTTGGGCGGGATGAGTTTACTGTTGCGGCGCGCGCAGCATGAATTCTCTCCCGAAACCGCCACCCTGGCCGAACTGTCGTACAATGGCGCGCAGCACCTGAAACAAGTCGTCGATACCATCTTTCGCTATATTGAATCGCCGACCTTGCTCAAGCACGCCTTGGGGCTGCCGATCGCCGACCTGCCGGCCTTGATCCGTCGGATCGCCGGTGCCCTTGGGCTGGCGGCGGTTGAGTTGACGCTTGATCCGGCCCTGCATGATCAACGGCTTGTGCTCGGCGCCGAAACAATCGAACTGTTGTTAACCGAGATCTTGCACAATGCCTACAAGTTCCATCCCCGCCAGGCGCCTGTTGTGCAGATCGGTGTTCAATCGGCCGCAACGCGGGCCGTGATTCAGCTGATTGATGACGGCATGTTCCTGCCGGCCGAAGAAATTCCCCAGATCATGACACCGTATCATCAAATCGATCGGGAGTTCACCGGTCAGGTGCCGGGAATGGGCCTGGGCATGGCGATTGTGGCTCAGGTATGCTGGATGAGCGGCGGTACGTGCCGGGTTGCAAATCGCACTGATGGCCCGGGCTTAGTGGTCGAGCTCGAAATTCCGTTCGCCATAGCAGCGGCGAATGACGGCGGCGTGGTTTAAGGGTAATCACCGTGAATATAACGGCAACATTATTGCTTGTTGACGATCAACCCCAGGGGCTCGAGGTTCTGGCGCGGGTTCTTGAGTTTGACGGCTACCGCTTACTGCTGGCAAGTCGGGGCGCCGAGGCGATCGATCTTGCGCGGCGCCACATCCCCGATCTGGTGTTGCTCGATGTGATGATGCCGGAGATGGACGGCTACGAGGTGTGCCGGCACCTGCGCGCCGATCCGTCGCTGGCGCTGGTGCCGATCGTGATGCTTACGGCGCTGAACGATCAGGATTCGCGCCTGCGTGGGATCGAGGCCGGCGCCGACGATTTCCTCACCAAGCCGTTTAATCGCGCCGAGTTGCGCGCCAGGGTGCGGACAATCACCCGTTTGAACCGCTTTCGCGTGATGCACGAAGAGCGCAAGAGCGCCGCCGATGCCCTGGCCCGCGCCTACGACGCGACCCTGGAAGGGTGGTCGCGGGCGTTGGATCTGCGCGACCATGAGACGGAAGGCCATTCGCGCCGGGTGACCGAGATGACGGTGCGCCTGGCCCAGGCGATGGGTATCAGCGGTGCAGCGGAGCTTGAGCATATCCGCCGCGGCGCGCTGCTGCACGATATCGGCAAAATGGGCATCCCCGACGCGATTCTGTTGAAGCCGGGGCCGCTCGACGAAGATGAGTGGACGGTGATGCGCCGCCATCCGGTAATGGCCCACGAACTGCTTTCGCCGATCTCGTACCTGGACGAGGCGTTGGCGATCCCCTGGTGCCACCATGAACGCTGGGACGGCAGCGGCTATCCCCGTGGTCTGAAAGGCGAGCAGATCCCGCTTGCCGCGCGTATTTTCGCCGTTGTCGATGTGTGGGACGCCCTTAGCCACGATCGCCCTTACCGCAAAGCGATGCCTCCTGAGCAGGTGCGGCAGCATCTTGCTGCCTTGAGCGGTTCACATTTCGATCCGCAGGTGCTTCGGGTTTTCCTCGCTTTGCTCGATTCTGCCGATGAATACGTATGCTGATGGTTCGGATCATCACCAGTCGCGCGCCGCCGGGCATAGCATCCCGACCCTTGAGCAGCAGATGGCGGTGTTGTTGGAGCTGACGCGCGCGATCACCGAGGCGCAAACCCTCTCGGTGATGCTCACTGGTGTGCTCAGTCCGATCGCACAGGCCGCCGGCTGGTGTTACGGCGAGGTCTGGTTGCCCGAGCCGAACGCGGAAGAATTGCGCAGCGCCGCCCGCTGGCATGAACCCGATCCGGCCCTGGAACGCTTCGCCGCAACCAGTGCCGAGTTGAAGTTTACGCCCGGAGGCGGACTGTTGGGGCGGGTCTGGCAGAATCGGCAGGCCGAGTGGATCGCCGATCTGCACATGGTCGATCCGGCGAAACTGATGCGTCCGGAGCGCGCCGGCCCGGCGGGGTTGCATTCCGGTCTGGCTATTCCACTGTTGATCGATAATGTCGTGATCGCGATTCTGGTCTTTTTCGCCCGTGAAGTCCGCCCCGAAAACCCCCAATTGCGGCGCCTGATGACTCTGGTTGCAGCCCAGTTAAGCACGGCGATCTCGCGTTTGCAGGCTCAGGAAGCTTTGCGTGCCCAGGAATCGTTGCTGCGTTCGGTTACGCAGTCGGCGGCTGACGCCATTCTGGTACTCGATGTTGATGGGCGAATTATCGCCTGGAATCCGGCCGCCGAGCGCATGTTCGGCTATGCTGCCGCTGAGGCGATCGGCCGATCCTTCACGCTGATTATCCCACCCGCGTACCACGCCCGTTACATACCGTTGTTTCCATGGCGCGCCCGGCAACCATCGCTCAATGAGCGCGGTCGCATGATTGAGTTGATCTTTCTGCGAAACGACGGATCGGAGTTCCCGGCAGAGGTTGCGCTTTCGGATTGGCGCGCAGAGCATGGCCCATGTTTGACGGCGATTATCCGCGATGCGACCGAACGCAAGCGCAGCGAGTTGTTGTTGCGGCAGGCCAACGAGGAATTGGAACAACGGGTGATCGAGCGCACGGCGGCATTACAGGCCGCCAACGGCGAGTTGGAGCGGGCGGCGCGCATGAAAGACGAGTTCCTCGCCAATATGTCGCACGAGTTGCGGACACCGCTGAATGCGATCCTGACCCTCTCGGAGTTGTTGGGCGATGGAGTTTACGGTGCCCTGAACGCCGAGCAGCGTGATGCCACCGTGGGCGTGATCGAGAGCGGCCAGCACTTACTTGCCCTGATCAACGATATCCTCGATCTGACCAAAATAGAATCCGGCACCGAGGTGTTGGAGCTTGAGGCGGTGGATATTGCCGAAGTTTGTGGCGCCGGCTTGCGCATGACTCAGCACATCGCGCAGCAGAAACATATTCGTGTCAGCGAATGGATCGATCCCGAGATCGGGCTGGTGCTGGCCGATCCGCGTCGCCTTAAGCAGATCTGCGTCAATCTGCTCGTGAACGCGATCAAGTTCACCCCGCGCGGGCGGTGCATATCGAGATGCAGGGCGATCGCGAGCAGCACCAGATCGCGGTTGCGGTTACCGATACCGGCATCGGGATCGCCGTTGAAGATATTCCGCGCCTGTTTAAGCCGTTTGTACAACTCGACAGCAGCCTGAGCCGGCGTCACGAGGGTGTCGGCCTGGGGTTGGCTCTGGCAGCACGCCTGGCCGAGTTGCACGGCGGGCAACTGAGTGTCACCAGTCAACTGAATCACGGTAGCCGGTTTGTGGTTACGCTGCCCTGGCGCGCGGCGCATCTCCAACCGCTTGCCGCGCAAGCTGCCCTTGCTGTGCCGATATCACTGCACATGCCGGCCAATCCGCTGGTGCTGGTTGCGGAAGATAATCCATTGTTGATGCGGATCTTGAGCGATTTTCTGAAGAATCAGGGTTTTCTGGTTTGCGAGGCCCAGGATGGCCTGGAGGCAGTTGCGCAGGCGCAGGCGCTGCGGCCGCATGTGATCCTGATGGATGTGCAAATGCCGGTGATGAATGGCCTGGAAGCGATCCGGCACATCCGCGCCGACACGACGATCGCTGCGACACCGATTATCGCATTGACCGCACTGGCCATGACCGGCGATCGCGAGCGCTGCCTTGAAGCCGGCGCCGATGATTATCTCAGCAAGCCGGTGAATTTGCGCCAACTGTACGAACGCATCAAGGGGTTTTGGGCGGAAGCGCGGTAAGATTTTGCGTCGCTCCACCGCTGTTCCAGTATATAGCGGAAGTGGAATACCGCTTCCGCTTTTGTGGTATACTGCTTTCCGAGGGTGGTTGGAAATCGGTTAATCACTAATCCCCGAGGGATCGATGAGCGATCACGTCCATTCGGAGCGGCGCGAGCGGAAAGATGTGCAGCGCAACCTGGAGCGCGTGTTGCAGGCGGCGCGCGAGTTATTCGCCGAGCGCGGTTCTGATGTGAAGATGGAAGAGGTTGCCCGTCGGGCTGGGGTTGGCGTCGGCACGATCTACCGCAGGTTTGCCGGCAAGAGCAGTTGTTCGCTGCGGTGAGCCATGCCGCCTGCCGGGATGCGCAGTTTTACGCCGCCGAAGCCGCCGCCGCCGAGGCCGATCCATTGGCCCAGTTACGGGCGATCGTGCATGTGCAGTATCGGCGCGGGGCTGAGTCGGCGGCCTTATTGGCCCGCCGCAACCCCGAAGAATCCGCCGTTGAACCCGATCTGTATGTGTCGTTACACGCGATGCTCGGCGCGGCGATCAGCACCGGCCAGGCGAATGGCCAAATTCGCCCCGCTGATCCGGCAGTTCTGGCGGCGATCTGCCTGGCGCTGCTCGATCCACATACGATCCGCAATCTGGCCCAACTCAGCGGCGGATGCGCCGATCAGGCCGCCGAACATGTGCTCGCCGTGCTGCTCGATGGCTTGATGGTGTCGCCGGCGCACTGCAATGATTGAGTAGCAACGCCGATTCTTTCGCTGCGGTTTTGCGCCGAAGCCGCCAGATCGAAGCATAAATCAGGGTATTCCGCCCTGCCGGAGGCTGAAAAAGGATCTATGACCACTGTATTTCCATCATTGGCTGAGCTCTTGCAGGCGCGCTACGGCGAAGCTCAAGCGCATCCGGAAACGGCCTTGAATGAGGCGTTGACGACGATCCTGGCCCATCGGAGTGTGCGCAAGTATCGTGATCAGGGTTTGCCTGAAGGCACGCTGGAGTTGCTGGTGGCGGCAGCCCAATCGGCCGCCACGTCGTCGAATCTGCAAACCTGGAGTGTCGTCGCGGTTGAGGATCCGGCTCATAAGGCGCAGCTTGCCGGGTTAGCCGGCGATCAGGAGCATATCCGGCGCGCGCCATTATTGCTGGTCTGGCTGGCCGATCTTTCACGGCTGGCCGATGTGGCGCAGGCCCGGGATATGCCATATGCCGGGCTTGATTATTTCGAAATGTTCCTGGTCGCGGCGATCGATGCGGCTCTGGCGGCGCAGAATGCAGCCCTTGCCGCCGAAGCGCTTGGTCTGGGGGTCTGCTATATCGGCGCAATGCGCAACCAGCCCCTCGATGTTGCGGCTGCGCTCGGCTTGCCGCCGCGCAGCTTTGCCGTGTTCGGCATGACGGTCGGCTACCCTGATCCGGCGCAGCCGGCTGCGGTGAAACCGCGCTTGCCCCAGGCGGCGGTGTTGCACCGTGAGCGCTACCAACCCGATCAGGCTCCGGCAGTGGCGGACTATCGCCGGCGCATGGAGCAATTTTATGCCGATCAACAGATGAAAGCCGCCGATTGGGCGCTCCACTCGGCGCGCCGGATCGCCGGCCCGCAAACACTCTCCGGGCGTGACAAACTGGTTGCCGCGCTACAGGCGCTCGGCTTCCCGTTGCACTAATAAACTCCGGCAGTAAACCCGTACCGTCGTTCAAAGCCCGAGGCGAAAACGGAGGTTATGATGCACGATCCTGATTGGCAGGCCGAGATTGTCGAACTGCACAATTTCTTTATGGCCTGGTTAGCCGGCGATCTGGTGAAAAACATGGATTCGTTTGCGCGCTGCGCCGGAACCATGGCGGAAGGGTTCGCGATTATTACGCCGGCCGGAGGCTTGATCGAACGTGAGGCGTTGTTGGCGGCGTTGTACAGCGCCCACGGCAGCCGGCCCGGTTTGCGGATCTGGATTGAACAGCCGGTGTTGCGTCGCCGCGAGGGCAAACTAACCCTGGTGACGTATGAGGAGTGGCAGGAGGAGCAGGGCCGCACCACTGCCCGTCGGAGTACGGTGCTGTTCCGCGACGATCCACAGGCGTCGCAGGGATTGAGTTGGGTCCATGTCCACGAAACATGGATGGCGTCCAACTAGAACGTCGGTAGCGTAATCGGATTTGTGGGCGTTTCGGGCCGCCGGCCCGTAAGGATTCTGTCACAACACAAATACTTTACCGACGTTCTAGCACAGCGCGGCGCATCTACGACGGCTAAGGGCGCACACTCGTGCGCCCGTATGTGGATCCGGCTTCCTACTCGAAAACATCCATCAGATACCAGACGCCATCGACGCGCTGCAAGTCGATAAAGCGGCTTTCATCGCCGGCCTCGCCGAAAAACTCGCTGATCGGCACTTCCTGGGTCAGCATCGCCGCCATCTCGCCGAGTTGTTCAACATCGGCGCCGACCGGCTTCATCGAGATTGCGCCTTCCAGCAGTTCGACTTTGGCCGTGTCGCCGTTCTCTTCCGCCAGGCGGGTCTCGGTGATCGCGAAGTCGATCTCCATGCGAACATCCAGGCCGGTCTGCCCGGTCAGTTCCGCAATGTCGAAGCCGCCGAATTCGGCCAGGGTGGTCTCGATTTCGCTGCGGGCAGCGGTCTGCTGATCGGGCGCACTGTAGGCCGTCAGGCGGTCGATCCACTCGGCGCGGCGGGTTTCCTCGCCGATCTCGGGGTCGTTCAGCGCCTCGCTAAAGGTTGTGAAAAAGCCTTTGACGCGATCCTCGGGGCTTTCAACCGGGGCGGCCGGCTCGGCAACTGCGCCGGGCGCGTTCGGCCCCTGCGTACCACAGGCGCCAAGTGCAAACACCAACAAGATCGACAAGAGCAACGGGCGAAGGGTTCGAACGGTAGCGTTTCGCATGGGATCAGATTCCTTTCGGTTGGGTTGGAGGCGAAGATGCTTCCAACATGCGCGGCGCCCAGGTACGGCTTCGGTAGCGTTATACGTGTCGCGGCTACAAACGTTTCACGCCCTCGGCCGGTTCTCGGCGCCACGCCTATTGTAGCGCTACAGCGCCGCAATATACCGGCGGGGCTACGGCGTGGGCATAACCAGCAGGTAGCCTTCAGCGGTAGCGCCGTCGGCGGGCGCGGCTTGCAACGGATCAACCGTGATCAGGTTGCGGGGTGTGCCGCTGCCGCGCGGGTTGAGCGTGCCGCCCACCAGCAATGCATCGCGCCGAATGGCCGCACCAAGCAGGGGTGAACTGCCGGCACTGGTGCCGGGCGCGGCCAGAGCCGTCCAGATCCGCCGTGTGCGAAAGTCGGGTGCGATCACGGCGAAGTATGGCTCACCGCCTTCGTAGCCGCCAAGGGTGATGCCGGCGAATTGCATGCCGGTGCGGCTTTTCAGGCTGGCGTAGGCATCGCCGGCCAGTAATACCGTGCCGTCCTCGGCGGCGCTGATCGCCTTGATACCGATCGAGTTGCCTTTCCCATCATTCAAGCGCGTCAGCAGCCACTGGCCGAGCAGCAGGGTGCCGTCGGCGGGGTTGAAGCGGCCGAACCAGGCCAGCGACTTGGCGCCGCTGATATTCGAGGTGTTGCTGTAGTTGTCGATATTGATCTGCTCGCTGTTGCTCAGGCGGCGGCCGATATCGCGCGGATCGCGCTGGTAAATACTGTTGCCGCCGTCGGTAAATCCGGCGAAATAGAGCATGCCGTCGCGGCCGATCGCCACTCGCCGGCCTTCCGAGTCGGCGCCCAGATTCGCGCCCTTCACCGCACTTGCACTGTGATCATAGTTCGTCCAGACAACTGTGCCGTTGGCGTCGTAGGCCCGCAGGTAGGCCACTTTCAGATCGCCGGCTTTCTGGGTGTAGCCGGCGACGAACACCAGTCCGCTCGCAGCCTCGATCGCAATATCATCCACCCCGCTGCCGGCCGGTTGCCATCCGGTTGCACCGCTGCCGTCGAGGTTATAGCGCGTGATCGTGTCGCCGCTCAGAACCGCGACGGCGCCGTTGTGTCGATCGCGCAACGACTCACATCGCCCGCAGATGCCGACCAGCGGGCCTGATCAAGGGTTGGCTCAAGTACCACAACACCGAAACTACCGCAAACCAGGGTTGCGCCATCGCCGGCAACTTCCAGATCGCGCACCGGCCCATTGAAACGCGTAATACTGATAATCGCATCGCCGAAGGCATTCAGACGCAGTAACGCACCTTCACCGCCGCCGTCGATGCGGTATGTGGCGGCGCCCGCAGGTGCGAGATCGGGCCATGTGCCGGCCGCCAGGATGCTGTTGTCGGCGGCGAATGCAACCGCCTGCAAACTATCATCGGCGCTGCTGCCCAGGTACGTTGCGCGCAGTGCGAGCGAGCGCTCGTAGCTGAGATACGGCAAATACACGTGAATATCCGACTGCGCCCGGGCAGGCAATGTTGCGCCGATCAAGCCGGCAACCAGGAGTACGAAAAGCAACAACCAACGGCGGATCATAGTGCCTCCATAACAGGTTTCAAGGAAGACGTTTCCCATCCCACGCCGCACGCCTTCCATCGCATGTCCCGCACTTATTGTATAAAAAAGGTTAATCGGCGTCGCCTGTACGATCCTCACTCAAACGTCCTGATTAGCAATGGGCCGGCCGGATCTATAATGGCTTGCGCGATTGCGCCGGTTCTTTGCGGTTTCAGCTTTTGCCTGTGATCTTCTTGCTATGCTTATTCGCATCTTCCCGTTCCTGTTCGTGGTTTTTCTGGCGGCCTGTGCTGTGCCGCCACCGCCTGCGGCCACGCCGACCGTTCCTGCGGCGACCGTTACCGCCATGCCGCCGACGCTGACGCCGGAGCCGCCCACGGCGACGCCGGAGCCGCCGACTGCGACGCCTGAACCCCTGGCGTTGACGATCTGGCTGGCCGAAGATGAGCAAGCCCTGCCGATCATCAGCGCGGCCTTGAATGATGTCGCCGCTGAACTCGACATCCGAATTTCGCTCGTCGCACGGCCCGCTGACGCGCTGCGCCTGAGTCTGGCGACGGCCGAGTTGCTCGGCGAGCCGCCGCCGGATCTGATCTGGGGCGACGGCAATCTGCTGGTGGGTTTGTTGGCCGACGGCGCATTACAGCCGTTGCCGGCCGATGCGGCGGCGGGTATGTTGCCCGCACTCGTTACAGCGGCACGTAGCGGCGGCGAGATCTGGGGGGCGCCGATGCTGGCCCGCAACGGCTTGTTGCTGCTCTACAATCCGGCCCTGGCGAATGAACCGCCGGCCACCAGCGATGAGTTGATCGTGCGTTCGCGTGCCGCCGCAACGCCGCTTGTGGCGGGCATGGTGATGGCCTGGGATGAAGCGCGCTGGCTGGCGCCCTGGTTGTATGCCTTCGGCGGCACACTTACCGATCCCGCAGGCGAGTTGCCGACCCTGGAGAGTCCCGAGATGGTGGCGGCGCTGAATCTGCTGCGCGAGCTCTACCGCTCGGCGCCGACGAATGGCGATGACTACCGGCGCGGCCAGCGGCTATTGGCGCAGGGCTATGCCGCCTATGCCGTCGATGGCGACTGGTCGCTGGCCCAGTATCGCACCCTGAGTGAGACACTGACGCTGGAGCTTGCGCCGTTGCCGCTGGTGCCGGCAAGCGGACGCCGGGCGACGCCGCTGCTCGACGGCGATTTTCTGCTGTTCCAGCGCGATCTGGCCGGGCCGCAGCGTGATCTGGCGCTGGAACTGCTGCGCGCGTTGCAGTCGCCGCAGTGCCAACTGGCTCTGGCGACGGCCCTGACACGCTTGCCGGCGAACCCACTGGTTCTTGACGATCCACAACTCGCTGCCGACCCGGTACTTGCGACTCAGTTGCCGTTTGCCCGTCAGGCGCCCGGTTTGCCGCCGACCAATGCCGCTCGCTGTGCGTTATGGGGGATCGATGTCTGGCTGCCGAGCCTGATCAGCGGGCGTTTCGAAGCGGAAGAGATCGCCACCCGTATGCAACGCGAGGCCGAAGCATGCCTCGGCCGCTGATGCAACTTTGGCCCGGCTGAAACGTAGAATCTTCAAGACGACCATTGTGTGTCGTTGCGGCGGCTTTATCTCCGTAACGCCATGAAAGAAGATTCTTTTCCGATGAATATACCATGCCCAACATGCGGCAGTGCCGTGCCTGCCGATGCCCAATTCTGTATTGAGTGCGGCGCGGCCATCCAACACTCGCAAACTGTGGAAACGATTCCATTACGCGAAGGCACCGTGATCGATGCCGGCTGCCGAACATGCGGCACGCTCAATCCGGCCCAGGCGTTATTTTGTATGCGTTGTGGAAGCAGACTTTCCAGCCCCTCGCGGCCGGGGTTACGACCGTATCTTCTGGTTGGCGGCGCCGCGCTTATTCTCGGCTTGCTGGCGCTGACCCGTACTCCGGCCTTGTTCCGGCTCACACCAATGTTTCTAAGCGGCCTGTTGCTGATCGGGATGGCATTTGTGGTGGCGCGGCTCTTCAGCAGCGGGCAGATCATCCCGGCGCTGTTCGTCTTGTTCTGGTCGCTCGGCATCCCACTGCTGTTGATCGGGCCGCTGCCGTTGCGCTTGCCGATCCTGTTGGTGTTGCTTGGGCTGAGTGTGCTAACCTATGTAGTCGCTCGTACCCGACAGCCGTAACGGATGCATGGCACGGGCGCACCTGCCGCGCCCTACGGTTTGGATTTGCCCTGCACGCCGCCCGCCTCACCTGTCTTGCCTGCAAACGTTTGACACCGCTCCTGCCTTGCACTACACTTCGACTTGACCGGGCAACCGCATCTGGTTGCGTGCCCCGCATCCCGGCTGAAGGAGCAACGTATGGGGCGGATCGTCGCAGTTACCAATCTGAAGGGCGGGATCGGCAAGACAACAACAGTTGTCCATGTCGGCGCGGGGCTTGCCTTGAAGGGCGCCCGCGTGTTGATCATCGACGTTGATGCGCAGGGTAACCTGGCGATGGCCCTTGGTGTCCGGCCGCGTCGTACCCTGTACGAAGCCCTGGTGGACGGCGCACCAATCGCTTCGTGTGCGGTTTCCGCCCGGCCGAACCTCGATATTGTCGCCGCCGATGAGTCGCTGCTTACTGCGCAGCCGACAATCGCGCGCCGCCCCGATTGGCCGCGTGTGCTGGAGCAGGCATTACGCCCGGTGCGCAACGAATACGATTTCATCTTCATCGATTGCGGCGGTTCACTTACGGTGCTAAATCTTAATGCGCTCACGGCAGCTTCCGAAGTTCTGGTGCCGACCACCGTCGAGCCGTTTTCGGTGCGCGGCCTGGAGATGCTGATCCAGCAGATCGCCCGCGTTAAAGGCTCCAGCCGGAGTTTGCGGGCCGTCATTCCGACGATGTATGATCCACGCCGGCGCCAGTCGCTTGAGTTGTTGGAGCAGTTGCAGGCGAGTTACGGCGCGTTGCTTGCGTCGCCGATTCGGGTGAATGTGCGCCTCTCGGAAGCTTCGTCGGTGGGAAAGACGATCTACGAATACGATCCACGATCACGCGGCGCGATCGACTACGCCCAACTGGTTGAATTATTGAGCGAGCGCTGGGCATTTTCGCCGCCTGCGCAAGCGCCGCAGAAGCCGGTAGCAGCGCCGGCTGAGCCGGCCAGCCCTGCACCACCCGAACCGATTGTTGCGCCGGTATCGCCGGCCCCCGTCAGTCCTTCCGCTGCCGCCGCCCAAGCGGCCGATCCGCCGGTGGTTTCGGGGGCGGGCCACCTGCTGTCGAGCAGTTGCCCAAATTGTGGTGGGCCACTCTCACGGGCAACGGTGGCCGGCTATCGGGTTGCCTATTGCAACCATTGTCGCTATCGCCGTCAGGAACTTGCCTCGGGGCGCCGGTAGAGACGCACCATGCTGCGCCTTTAGCCTGCCTTTACCGGCGCCTCCACCAACTGTTTGATCCGATCCAATGAAGCATGTTGCTTTTCCACGCCTTGTACCGGTGATCTTTCTCACAGCCGTGCTTCTGGCTGGGCTGGGCCTTGGCGGCAGTGTGCGGGCCGCGCCGCTTGATCCGCCCTGGTCGCAGGGGTTGGTGCGGGTCGATGCGCTGGCGGCGCTTTGGATCGCCTTCACCGCCGCGATCGCATTCGCTGAATTGGCTACGGATCGTTCCTGGCGGCGGATATTCAGCGTGGCGCTGCTTGGGTTCGCCTACCTCACCACCCATTTCGCACTGCTTGGCGCGCTGCTGGCCCTGGCAACCCTGATTGCCGGACGGCATTGGGCTGCGCGTTTAAGCGGATTGCTTGCCGCCGCCGGGTTGGCGCTGATCGGCGCGCAGGCCGACTCGTGGCGCTACCCCAGCCCGACGATCGGGCTTGGCTTGAACAGCATCAGTTTGTTGCTGTTGATCGGCGCTGTGGTGTTGGCGATCTGGTGGCCGCAACAAGCCCGGCAGTCCGACCGATCAGCGGCGCCGTTCACCCCACAGCCCGACGGGTTGCTGAGCGTCGCCCTGCTCTACGGCCTGATGCGCTTATTCGTGCTCGGGCCGTGGAATCTCGGCTGGCTCTTTGCCATGCAATTGCTCGGCGCCGCAGGCGCGCTCTGGGCTTCCTGGCGCGCCGCACGTAGCCCCGATCCGTTGGCTCAGCCGTGGCTCAGCGCCTACTTGTTGAGCCTGGCCCTGGCCGGTGTCGGCCTGAGTTCGGCGCCGGCATTGGATTGGTGGTCTTCGCCTTCCTGGCCTTGCTCGCGCTTCAGTTGAGTTGTGGTGGTTCAGCAGGGCGTTGGCCGGGATTGCTGTGGTTGCAGAGCGCTGCTGTGCCGTTCAGCCTGCCGTTTACCACGGCCTGGGCGGCGGTTGCCGGGGCGCTTGCGGGCGGCTTGAGCCTGCTGGCCGGCACATTCTGGTTCGCCGCCTTGCTGGCGGCGTTGCCTCCGGCGCGCATGGCAGTCGCTCCAGCCGTGCATGATTCGCCGCCGCCGCCGCTGCGCTGGATCGCGGCCGGGTTGAGTTTGTTCGGCGGGGTGGCAGCCCCGGCGATCACCAGTTTCTTGATCGAACCCCTGATCACCCAGTTGCAGGCCGGGCTCACGCCATTCGGCGATCTGGCGCTGTGGCCCTGGGCCGGACTGATCAGCTTGAATTCAGCCCGCCAGACGGTTGCAACCCTGCCGTCGTTGGCCCTGGCGGTGCTGATGCTTGTGCTTGCGGCGCTGGCCTGGTTGCTTACCCGCCTGCTGGCGCTGCGCGACGAGAGGCAGCCCGATGCGTGAGGTGCTTGGGGCGCTCGGGTTGGCCTGGCCGCGGCTGTTGATCTACCCCGGTGGCCTGCTTGCGCTGATCGCGGCCTGGTTGTTGGCGCACGGTTTGGCAAGGGTTACCGGCCGGGCGGTGCCGCCGTTGCGCCGGGGCGATATCTGGCTGATGGTGCCGCCGCTCTTGGCATTGAGTATGCTGCCGTTACCGCCGGCCCGCAGCTTTCCCTACGGCCTTGATCTGTTGGCGGCACTGGCATTATGTGGCTTGCCGCGCGTTGTGCTGATCGCACGCAGCGGTGGCCTGGCTGCCGAGCGGCTGGCCGATCTGCGCCGGCCGGCCGGTGCATTTGTGCTGGGTGCATGGGCGCTGGCCGAAGGCGCGGGCGCGATTGAACTGAGCGCATTGCTGAGCGCACCGGAACCGGCCTGGCGTTGGGGCCTACTGCTTGGCGGCGGGATCGGCTGGATCGCAGGCGTGGCCTGGTTGGATCGGACTGGTGGGATGCCAAGTTGGGCAACTGCACCGGGAGATTTAGGGCTGACATTGATCGGCGGATTGCCGATCCTGGCTTTGTTGGCGGCAGTGATCGCGGAGCGTTTGCCCGACGGCTGGGCGGGCTGGATGCTCCCGCCCCTGGCCGCCGTGATCGCTGTTGGAGTGCTGCTGACTACCCGCTGGGTATTGAGGTAAGGTTCAACGGCTGGACACAATTGCGCATGTTGGATTGCGCATTGTTACGCCGCATCAACCGTGCGATAGCCGCCGCGGCCTTTGGGCGAGAATGCATCGGCGAGATTGGCGATAATGGCGCTTGCCAACTGCATCTCGTGGCGCAAAAGGCTGCGGAGCGCCTGGAGATCACGATCGGGCCATTGCTCGAACAGATCCGAGATCGTGCTGCTGACGAGTTGCACATACTCCAGGCGCAGGCGCTGCTCGTGTTGCTGGTAGATCCGGCGCACCTCCACCGAAACCGGCTCCATCTCGGCGGCCTCGTTCGGATAGTAGCGCTGGAAGGCTGTCAGCACGGCGCGTTGGAATGTGCGTACCAGATCGACATCGCTGCGCTCGGTCTGACCGCCGAGCGTCGCCGTATACGTCCAGGTAAGATCGAGCGGCTCAAGCGGCAATTCACGCCCCTCGGAGGCCAGTTGATGTACGGCCGACCAGGTGAATGTTAAATCGAGCCAGGGCGGGATATTATCGCTGGTGATTGGTTCATCGTGTTCAGGGAAAAGTTCCACTTTACAGGCACGATCGTGACTGGCGGGCACAATACTCTCTACAAAGGCATGTTCATGCAGGCTGGCTGCCAACCATGCATCTTCAAGCCCGGTTACCAGATCATCATATGTCAACATCGCTGCTCCTTCGTATGATCGTCGGGTTATTGTACTGCAAAATACGCAGTTTGTGGCGATGCTGCCGCCCCGTCGTTGTATTGCCATAACCGGTGGTTTGATTGGCACTCATTCCTGATGAGTGCTAAAATAGACTTGACAAGCGGCCCGGCTTTGAGTACTATACTGAGCGATTAGCACTCTATAACGAAGAGTGCTAATCGCTCTAACTGTTGTGAGACTGATTGAACATGGAGGATACGAGTCATGGCGGATTTCCGGATCCGGCCGCTTGGCGACCGTGTGGTGATCAAGCCGGCCGAGCGCGAGGAGAAGACCAAAGGCGGCATTTTCCTGCCCGATACTGCGAGCAAGGAGCGGCCGATGGAGGGTACGATTCTTGCCGTCGGTGATGGTCGCCGCGACGACAGCGGCAAGCTGATTCCGATGAACGTTCAGGCCGGTGATAAGGTGCTGTTCGCAAAGTACAGCGGCACCGAGTTCAAGGTCGATGAGATTGAGTATCTGATCCTCTCGGAGAAGGACATCCTGGGCGTTATCCAGGACTAATCCCTCGTGACGGTTTCGCAAATATTTAGTAATTGCCAGGAGCATACACGCATATGCCGAAGCAGCTTTATTTCAACGAAGAGGCTCGCCGCTCGCTTAAGCGCGGCGTTGACATGGTAGCCGACGCCGTGAAGACCACCCTTGGTCCGCGTGGTCGCAATGTTGCCATCGATAAGAAGTTCGGTTCGCCCACCGTCACCCACGACGGTGTGACGGTCGCCAAAGAGATCGAGCTCAAGGATCCGTTCGAGAACATGGGTGCGCAGTTGCTCAAGGAAGCCGCCACCAAGACGAACGATGTCGCCGGTGACGGTACCACCACCGCAACGGTGCTCGCCCAGGCGATCGTGACCGAGGGCCTCAAGGTTGTTGCCGCCGGCGCCAACGCGATGCTGCTCAAGCGCGGCCTCGACAAGGGTGCCGAGGCGCTCGTCGCCACCATTCGCGCCAGCGCCACTCCGGTGCGCGACCGCGCCGATATCGCCCACGTCGCCACGAATTCGGCCGCCGACAGCGAGATCGGTGAACTGATCGCCGAGGTGATGGAGAAGGTTGGTAAGGACGGCGTGATCACGGTTGAGGAGTCCAAGGGTGTGGCCTTCGAGAAGGAGTACACCGAGGGCATGCAGTTCGACCGCGGCTATATCTCGGGCTACATGGTCACTAATGTTGACCGCCAGGAGGCCGAGCTCGACGACCCCTACATTCTGATCACCGACAAGAAGATCAGCAGCATCCAGGAGATCCTGCCGGTGCTGGAGAAGGTGTTGCAGGTCACCAAGAACTTCGTGATCATCGCCGAGGACATCGACGGCGAGGCGCTTGCGACGCTGGTTGTGAACAAGCTGCGCGGCACCATCAATGCGCTGGCCGTTAAGGCTCCCGGTTTCGGCGATCGCCGCAAGGCCATGCTCCAGGATATCGCGATCCTGACCGGCGGCACCGTGATCAGCGAGGAGATCGGTCGTAAGCTCGATAGCGCCACGATCGACGACCTGGGCCGCGCTCGCAAGGTTGTCGCCACCAAGGACGACACCACGATTGTCGAGGGCCGCGGTGATGATGGTTCGATCCGCGCTCGCATCGAGCAGATCCGCGCTCAGATCGAGACGACCACCAGCGACTTCGACCGCGAGAAGCTGCAGGAGCGCCTGGCTAAGTTGGCCGGCGGCGTGGCGGTGATCAAGGTTGGTGCTGCGACCGAGCCGGAGCTGAAGGAGAAGAAGCACCGTGTTGAGGACGCCCTGAGCGCGACCCGCGCTGCGGTTGAGGAAGGTATTGTCGCCGGCGGCGGCGTGAGCCTGATCAACGCCATTTCGGCCCTCGACAGTGTGCAGGTTGCCCACGAGGATGAGCAGGTCGGCATCACCATTCTGCGCCGGGCGCTTGAGGAGCCGCTGCGCATCCTGGCCCGCAACGCCGGTGAAGAGGGCTCGGTCATCATCGCCAATGTGCGCCGCATAGCCGAAGAGAAGGGCGACAAGAGCCTTGGTTACAACGTGCTGACCGGCGAGTACGGCAGCATGATCGAGCAGGGCATCATCGACCCGGTCAAGGTGACTCGCAGCGCCGTGCAGAACGCGGTCTCGATTGCGGGTATGATCCTGACCACCGAGGCTCTGATCACCGACCTACCCGAGGAGAAGGGCAATGGCGGCGGCGGTATGCCCGGCGGTATGGGTGGTATGGGCGGCATGGACTTCTAATTGCACTTCGGCTCCCGCCGAATTGGCATCCGGTTTGGGCGATTGGCGGTTTCCGCCAATCGCCCAAACTGTTTTATTGGCTGAGATCTGCCGATCCGCCCGCGATCGGCGAATCACTGGTGCCGGTGGCGCTCTCCAAACGGCAGATCGAAGTGCTGCAACTGGTGGCTGAGGGTTATACTTATCCCGAAATCGGCGAGCGGTTGCATCTCAGCCGGCCTACGGTGCGGCATCATATGCGGGAGATCATTTCGCAACTGCACCTGAAATCACTGGCCGAGATTGTTGCCCCGGCCCGCCAGTCCTGCAACCAGGCGTCATCTGATGAATCATTCACATGCTCTCGAACCATGTCCCGGCTGTGGGGCGCTACTCGCACCATTTGATGGGCCGACGCATCGCTATATCGGCGCTTCACCGGCTTGCTGGGCGATCTACGCGGCCTTGCAAAGCGGCGGGGAGCCACCACTCGCACTTACGCCTGCCAACGGCTTGCTGGTTGATGCCTATGCCGCCCAGCATCCGGGCCTGCCTTCGCCGCAGGCGATCCAGTCGGTGGCCGTGCATCTGCTGACACTCCACGGCGTCTTCGCCCACGCTATCCCGATCGAGCGGGCGCTCTGGCTCCGGTTGGAGGCCCTTCAGGAGCGCAAGGGATCGCGGCGCAATCGCTACCGCTGGCTCGAACCACCCGATTTCAGCGGAACTCTGAACCTGGCGATGATTGTGGACGAACCGACACCCGAGGCGCGGAGTGCCCTGGTGGCGCACTACGTCGAGGATGTGTATCGAACCTGGGCCGATCTGCATGGCGCCACGCTGCATGCATGGTATGCAGCCTTTGTGGGGACGTTATGAGCCGAGTGCCGGCTCGAAGATGTGGATGCTGCCGAGTGCGACGTAGCCGAGCCGTTCGTACATGCGCTCGCCCATGACCGAGGCGGTGAGGATGCTCCAACGCGCGTTGCGGGCCTGGTCTTCGGCCAGGATGCGGTGCATGATCGCCTGGGCCAGCCCTTGTCCGCGTTGCGCATCGGCGGTAAAAACCCGGCTGACGTAGCTGTGGTCGGCGTCGATCATGAAGTTGCGCCCACGTGAGACAACCCGCTGCTCCTGCATGATCACATAGTGGCGCATGCGGGGATCGGCGAGATTGTCGGGCACGATCCAGACGATCCCCTGCGGATCGCTTGCATTGGCCCGGTTTGCTTCAGCTATGCTGCGAATGGCGGTGACGGGTAAATGGAGCGGCGCCAACATAGGATTCGCCAGGTCGCGCACCATCAATGCTTCGCTGTGGCTCAGCCGGTAGCCGGCTTGTGCGTATACCTCCGGCAACCCCGGCCGATCGGCAAAGACGGTGACATAATGTTCGGGCAGCGGTTGCGCCGCAGCGATTGCGGCCAATGCTTCGGCCGGCGCACACTTCCAGACGAAAAACTCTTCAAACGGCGCGCGCGGCCGATCCTCGTCGCCGGCGAAACGAACGGCGTCGAGCGGCCCGGCCCGATAACATCTGCCGACGCGGCGGGCATAGCCGGTGTCGGTAAAGCCGGTGATAAACAGGTTCCAGGCGGTGTATGCATCCATAGGTACAGGATACGGTGTACGGCGTATGGCGTATAGCCCTACTCAGAGCCAGGACTGGAAAGGTTTCCAGCACTAGCGGAAACCTTTCCGCTTACCCGATCACCCCGTCACCGCCGACATCTTCCCGTGCCAACCGCTCCTGGGCCTGTTGCAGCACTGCACAGCGATCACTGAGTGCGTGGCAGCGCGGGCATCCTGCCACCATGCGTTGTTCATGCAACTCGACAATTGCGTGGGCCGAGCCCCAAAAAATATTCTTAACTCCCACCAGATCCTGCAGGCCGGTGCGCTTAAACATATCCATCACCGACGGTTGTAACGCGCTGAACAGCACTTCACCGCCGCGATTGCGGTGCTCTTCGACAATCTGTCGTAACGCCTGCGCCCCCATCACATCGATCAGCGGCACACCACGCATACTGATAATGATACTATGATACTCGTCGGCGGTTTCGAACGCCTCCAGCACGGTTGTGACACTGCCGAAAAAGATCGGCCCGGTCAGGTAGTAGACGTGTATACTCGGGCAGATTGCGCTGATCGGCGTACGCTGGGACTGGAATTGCTGGGGGTTGATCGCCGAACTTGTGACGGTGGTACTGGTTGCGGATTGGCGCAGATACACGATCGCCGAAATCGCGATCCCGATCAAAATCGCCTGAGTAAGATCCAGGGCGGCCGTCGCAATCATGGTGATTAGAAAGCCGAGCAAGGCGTGTTTCAGGCGCGCATTGGCGAAGAAGTGAATGCTCTCCCACTCGTTCATACGCCAGGCCGTCACCAGCAGCACACCGCCGAGGGCGGCCAGCGGCACATAGCGAATTACCGGCGCCAGGATCAGCGCACTCAGCAACAGCAACAGCGCATGCACAATACTCGTCATCCGGGTAACGGCGCCGCTTTTGATTGCGACACTGGTGCGGGCGATCGCGGCGGTAGCCGGCACCCCGCCGAAGAATGGAATGATCAGATTGCCGATCCCCTGGCCGATCAACTCCTGATTGCTGTCGAACAGCTTGCCGCTCATTGTCGCGCCGACCGAGCCGCACAGCAGGCTCTCGATGGCGCCGAGGGCGGTGATCGACACCGCCGGAGCCAGCAACTCACTCAGATGCGCCCACGGGATGCCTGCCCATGTCAGGCGATGGTCGAGTAAGATCGTGCGCGGAATATCGCCGATGATCGGCGCCTGCCAGCCGAAGCCGAAGCTGATCAGGGTTGCCGCAACAATTCCGACCAGCGAGCCGGGGATTGTTTTGGTGAAGCGCGGCAAGCCGATCATCACCGCCATTACAATGCCGGCCAGCGCCATCGATTGCCAGTGGGGCACAGGCGGATGCACAACGTAGTGCAGCAGTTTCTCCAGGGCATTTTCGGCGCCGGGGGTTGTCACGCCGAGTACATTGTCGATCTGGCCGATCGCGATGATCAGAGCGATGCCGCTGGTAAAGCCGGCGATCACCGGGGAGGGGATGAACGAGATGTAGCGCCCCATGCGGAAGATGCCGAGCAGAATCAGCATCAAGCCGGCCAGAAGCGTCGCCACCCAGACCCCTTCCAGCCCGTAGCGACCGGCGAGGACGATCAGCACCGCCGACATTGCGCCGGTTGGCCCACTGATTTGATAGGAGCCGCCGCCTAATCCGCCGATCAGAAAGCCGGCCAAAATTGCCGTCACCAGCCCGGCGGCGGCATCGGCGCCTGAGGCGACGCCGAAGGCCAGGGCCAGGGGGAGCGCCACGGCTCCAACCGTCAGCCCGGCCAGCAGATCGCGCCGAAACGTATCCGGCCCATAACCCTTAAATTCGCGACGTACAATCTCGAACAGCGAGAATGGAAACTGCTTCATAATGTTCTGGGCCGGCTGCGCAGGTTGGTTGCGACAGGTACATGCCTGAGCCGATGGTTCTTCGGCTCAGGCATCAGGCAGGCAAGATCAGGCGTTGTCGCGCAGGCGCCGCACCAACTTCCAGCCGCCGGGCAGGGCTGCGCCGGCCAGGGCGATCTTCAGCGCGTCTACCAGTAGGAATGGTAACACACCATTGGCGATCGCCGCCTCAACCCCGATGAACGTGCTTAACCAGGCCGCGCCAACCAGGTAGATCAGGCCCATGCTCAGGGCCATTGCCAGGATTGAGCTGCCGAACTTACGATCCCAGCCGCGTGTGGCCAGCCAGCCGCTCAGGGCTGCGGCGATCGGGAAGGCCACCAGATAACCGCCGGTCGCACCGGCGAAACGCTGCCAACCGGCCTCGCCGCCGGCGAAGAAGGGCAGGCCGATCGCGCCCTGAACCAGATACAGCAGCATAGCCAGCAAGCCCAGGCGCGGCCCGAGTAAGCTACCAACCAGGAGTACCCCCAACGTCTGCCCGGTGATTGGCACCGGCGAGAACGGCAGTGGAATGCGAATCTGGGCGCAGAGCGCTACAAACAGGCTGCCGCCGAGAACCAGCGCCAGGTCGGCCACGCGCTGATCGGAAAGCATGCCGCGCCGGGGCAAGAGTTGTTGGGCAAGCGTGCCCGCCGATGCTGAACCGTACTCCATACAACCTCCTCTGACCATAACTAATGGAAGATGTTCATTAGCGTACCACGCTCATCCGGCGCTGAATAGTCGTTTCCCGACAACGCCGCGTAGTCATAGCTGGAAATTGCAGCAAAATGAACATGGCCGGCCCAAATGTTAGCCCGGCGTAATTGACGCCAGGTATGATGGCGCATATACTCGCCTCTGGCGCCCAAACATCCGGCGCACAGTCTTTATTGTCAACGGAGCTTATGAGCATGCAACCATCAGACACAAGTCCGCGCACATTTTCTGCGATCCGGCTCTTCTTCACCGGATTCGCAATGGGGATTGCGGACTTGATTCCCGGCGTTTCGGGCGGCACCATGGCCTTTATCCTCGGTATCTACGAGCAGTTGCTCGGCGCGATCAAGTCCTTTAATCTGAACTTGCTGCGCTTGATCGCGAAGCTGCAGTGGCGTGAGGCGCTCGGCCAGATTCCCTGGCGGTTCCTGATTCCGCTTGGCTTTGGCCTGGCGGCGGCGGTGCTCTCGATGGCGCGGCTGATGCAGTATTTGCTGGAGAACCAGCCGGTCTACCTCTTCTCGTTTTTTTTCGGGTTGATTATCGCCTCGATCCTGGCGGTTGGGCTGACGGTGAACTGGCGCCCGACAGCGCTTGTCTCGCTGTTGATCGGGACGATCGCCGCGTATATTATTGTCGGCCTGGTGCCGTTGAATATGCCCAACGACCCGGTTACGCTGTTTTTTAGCGGCGCAATTGCGATTATGGCGATGATTTTGCCCGGTATCTCCGGCTCATTTATCCTGCTGATCCTTGGCCAGTACGCCTATGTGCTGAATGCCGTTTCCGATCTAAATTTGCTGGTGGTGCTGCCGGTTGCGGCCGGGGCTGTGGTGGGTTTGTTGGGCTTCGCCCGGGTACTCAGTTGGCTGCTCAATCATTATCACGATGTAACGGTGGCGGCGCTGGTGGGTTTTATGGCCGGCTCGCTGCGCAAGATCTGGCCCTGGAAAGAGGTTTTGGAGACGATGGTCGATCGGCATGGTGAGATTGTGCCGATCCGCGAGCGCAACATCCTGCCCGACTTCGCCGGGCCCGAGGTTTGGATTGCGCTTGGTCTGGCGATCATCGGCTTTCTGTTGCTCAGCTTTATCGATCATCTGCAAACCGGCAAGAATCCGATTTTTCGCGGATTCGGCAGCCGAACCAAGCCGAAGGCCCGTACGACAGCGTAGGAATTATCGTCAGCGGGGTGTGACGCGAGCACTGCCACGCCCTTTTATGGCGTCAGGGTGTTGTGATGAATGTCGATCAAGAGCTTGAGGCGTTGCGAGCCGAGATCGCCGAACTGCGGGTTGAGCAGGCCCGCTTGCAGCAGATCGTCGCTGCTGCGCAGGAGGCCCACGCCTTTTACGAGGGCCGGCGGCCCGGTTTCGCTTTCAGCTATCCCCGTGATGTGTTGCACGCGGTGTTCGCGCCTGAGGCGCTGAAAACCAGGCGCCCCGCCAAACGGCCCGCTCCACGTAAGCCCCGCCCCAACCGCTGATTGCTCCGCTTGGGAAGATCGCCCCGCCGGCACTTGTTGCGCTGCCCGCAATACGGCCGGCGGGGCTCTTAACCTCTGTTCATTGCCTCTTTGCCTGAAGTTAATCTTGAGTTAACCGGGAATTGAGTGGACCTGGGTACTCTGGGTGTATGAGCGAACACGCTGCCCAATTGGCCCCTGAAGAGTCCGATCGATCGGAGCGCCAATCACGGCGTAGCTTTTTGCGCCGCGGATTGGCCGCAGCTCTGGCATTGACGCCGGTGAGCACCGTTTTGGCCGCCTGCGCGCCTGCACCGTCGAGCACGGCCGAAAGCCCCACGCCGAAGCCGGCGCCGACCATATCCATAGCGACTACAGAACCGGCGCCCACAGCGACTGCTGAACCGGCGCCCACAGCGACCGCTGAACCGGCGCCTACAGCGACCGCTGAACCGGCGCCCACGGCTGAGCCGCGAGTGCGTTTTGCCGTGATCGGCGATTATGGCATGGCCGGCGAAGCCGAGGCAGCGGTAGCGGCTCAGGTGCTTTCGTGGGCGCCCGATTTTATCGCCACCACGGGCGACAATAACTATCCCTCGGGTGCGGCCGAAAGCCTCGATCGCAATGTCGGCCAGTACTACCACGCCTTTATCAGCCCGTACAAAGGCAGCTATGGTCGCGGCGGGGCGACAAATCGCTTCTGGCCCACGCTGGGTAACCACGACTGGGATCAAGGCAACCTGGACGCCTACCTGGATTATTTTACATTGCCGGGCAATGGCCGTTACTACACGCTCGACGCCTACCCCGTGCGGCTGCATATGGTGAGCAGCCATTTTGCCGAACCCGACGGCTATAAGGTCGATACAGCGCAGGCGAACTGGCTTCGGGCCGAGTTGGCCGCTTCTACGGCAGCCTGGAACCTGGTGCTGTTTCACCATTCGCCCTACACCTCCAGCCATCGCGGCGAAGCCAAGTGGATGCGCTGGCCTTTCGGCGCGTGGGGCGCCCATGCGGTGCTTTCCGGCCACGATCATGCCTACGAACGGCTGGAAGTCGATGAGTTGCTTTATTTCGTGAACGGATTGGGCGGCGGGCCGCGCTATGCCCCCGACGAAGCGCCATCGACCGCTTCGCAGTTCTATTTTAATGCCGATTGGGGCGCGATGCGGGTAGAAGCTACGCCGCGCCTGATCAGCTTTAGCTTTATTACGCAATCGGGCGAGACGATCGATAGCGTTGTACTTGAGAAGTAGATGCTGCGTATTCTAGCGCTGATCTGTACGATTGCGGCTTGTGCCGTGCTGGCTTTCGGCTTGCTCAGGCCGGCGCCTGCTGTGGTGGTTGCTGAAGCCCCTCTGGCGACAGCGCAATCATCGCCAAGCGCCGAACCAACGCTGGCGCCGCCGACTGCTACAACGGCGCTAGCTGCAAACGCAACGCCGAGTGCGGTGGCGCACCGTCGATCGATCCATCCACCACAGCCAACAACTCAACCGCTGTCGGCGCGTTTTCAGGCTCAGCCAGGCGATCGGGTAACGCTGGTGGCGCCGGGTGTCTTTCATCTACGCCGGATCAGCGCTGATCCGCTCCGGATCAATGTGCTGCTGTTCGATCTGCAAAAACCCGGCTTTCGGGTTGGTGTGGCCCTGAACGAAGGTGGTTTAACCGGGCGGCAGCGCACCTCGAATCTGGCCGTCCAGTATGCGGCATTGGCGGCGGTGAACGGCGATCTCTTCAGCGACAACGGGCTGCCGCAGGGCTTAACGATCATCGATGGGCGGGTGGTAACGGCGCCTAAGCATCGGGCAACCTTCGCCTGGCGTGCGTCCGGCGAGCCGTTTATCGGCTATTTCACCGACGAGTGGACGTGGCAGGCCGAGGTGCGGGCGGGGCCGGCGGTGCATCCATTGACGTTGCTCAATACACCCTGCCCGCAAGGCCAGATCTGCATGTTCAACGATTTTAGCGCGAGTGTGCCCGCCCGCGAGGGGGATATCAAGGTTTTGCTCGACAACATGGGAACGGTGATCGATGTGCTTGCCGGCCAGCGGGTCAAGATCTCGCCGGGCCGGCGGGTGCTCCAGGGTAGCGGCGCCGGGGCAACCTGGCTCCGCGAACATGCTACGCTCGGTGAACGGCTCGACATAACTATCGGCACCGACCCGGCGTTGAGCGATTTCAGTTACGCGATCAGCGGTGGGCCGATCATTCTGCGGAATGGCGAGTTCGTGGCGGATTGCTTGTGTGCCCTGCGTGATTGTAGCGCCACAGCGCGCCCATCGGCCCGCCTGCTCTGCGAAGATTTTAGTACTGATTGGAAGATCAAACACTACGACTGGGTACGCATGCCCCGTACCGGTATCGGCTTTGATGCCGCGCGACAAACCCTGATTGTGGCGGTTGCCGACGGCTACCAGCCAGGCTACAGCCGGGGGATTACTCAGGCCGAATTTGCCGCTCTGCTACGCGAATTCGGCGCGTATTCGGCCATGGAACTTGATGGCGGCGGTTCGGCGACGATGTGGCTCGATGGGCGCGTGGTGAACCGACCGCCGCCCGAATACGGCGAACGGTATGTTGCGAATGCGCTGCTCTTCTATCGCGATCCACCCTTACCGGCGCCCCGCGCAACGAACCGCAAGTAACAGCACATGTTCGGTTGATTTCGCCGACTATGGCGGCGAAATCACCTGAAAAAACATGGTATTCTGCGCTGCCGCAGGCGCAGGAAACCCAACCGGAGGCCGCTGTGTTGCGTCTGGCGCTGATGTTGCTCTTGATGCTGGTGGTATTTCTGGTTGGATGGTCGCCGCTGGGTTGGCCCGGCAATCAGGCCGCAGCCGAGGTGTTGCCGAAAACCACGTTCATAACGCGATATATGCCGCCGACGGCCACGGCCCTGCCGACGGCCACGGCCCTGCCGAGTGCCACGGCCCTGCCGAGCGCCACCGCCTTGCCGGAGCGGCAGGCCAGTCGTAGTGTCGGCTATGTGCCGGTGCTGATGTACCACTATGTACGCACCGTCGATGCGGAGAGCGATCCGCTCGGCTTTCGGCTCTCGGTGCGCCCGGATCGTTTCGCCGAGCAGATGGCCTGGTTGGCCCGCCAGGGGTACGAGCCGGTTACCGTGAGTGAACTCGCAAGCTGTTTGCGCCGCGAGCAGCAGTGTTCGCAGCGTGCGGTGGCCCTTACCTTCGATGACGGCTATGTTGATGCAGCAACCACGGTGCTGCCGATCCTCAAGGAATTCGGCTTTCGGGCGACATTTTATATTGCCACCGGGTTGATCGGCCGCGAGGGCTACTTGAGTTGGCAGGATCTGCGATTGCTGCGGGAGAACGGCATGGAAATCGGCGCCCACACCATCAGCCATGCCGATTTGAGCAGCCTGGATCGAGCGGAAGCGCTGGCCGAAATCGCCGGTTCGAAGGTTGCCCTTGAACATGGCCTGGGCGTGCCAATCCATACATTTAGCTACCCCGGCGGCGCGTTCGACGCCACCACGATCGAACTTGTGATCGAAGCCGGCTTTCGCAGCGCGGTTACCACCAGACCCGACGACACGATCGGCGATCTGTACGCTATTCCGCGCCGGCGCATTCTTGGCGGCGAGACGATCGCCGGCTTTCCGTGGTACTTTGTTCCGGCTAGCCGGCAGAATCCTTAGGGCAAATGCAGAATGCGGAAGGCGGAAGGCAGAATCTTTTGTTATGGCGTGAAGCGATCGACATTTTCCAGGGTGGATTTTGTGGGCTGTGCGACCTTTTTGATCACCGTAAAGGTGCCGTCGGTCTCCAGCACTACTGCCGCGACATCGGCAAGATCGGCGAATCCTTCGCTGCGTATTGCCGCCAACACTTCGGCGTCAACCACGCGCTCATGGCGCAGCACATCAGGCAAGATCCGGCCCTGGTAGACCAGCAGCGTCGGATCGGCTTTAACCAGCTTGCTAACGGTTTTTGAATGCACCGAAAGCCATGCGATCACAAATTGCAACCCAATCAGGAGCGCAAAGGCCGTCAACCCTTCCGCCAGCGCTACATCGGATGAAAGCAAAATTGTGGCGAGGGTGGAGCCCAGCGCCACGGTAACTATCAGATCAAAGGCATTCATCTTCGAGAGCGTGCGTTTCCCCGAGACTCGCAACAGGGCTACCAGTGCCAGGTAAGCCAGCACTCCGACAATCAACGTCCGCCATATCCCTTGCCAGCCATCAAAAAAGATCATAATGAATGTTGTTGGAGGTTTTGGCCACTTTACGGCCAAAACCTCCAACAGAGCAGATTAGCGTCGCCGTCGTACAAAGAGACCCACACCGATCAGGATCGCGGCCATAAGCGTCAGGCTGAACAGTGCGCCGCTATAGCCGCCGGTGGTTGGGAGCTGGGTTGGAGTTTGCGGTGTCGCGGTTGCGACCGGCTCGGTGGTTGCCTGGGTTGTCGCTGCCTCGGTTGCCGCCGTGGTCGGCATCACCGTGGCCTCGGTGGTCGGCATCACCGTGGCCTCGGTGGTCGCCTCGGCCGTGGCCTCGGTGGTCGCCGCAGCGGTCATGGTCATCGTCGCTTGCGGTGTTTGTTGGGCCTGCGCCGGCTGAGCGGCGGCAGGACTGATCACCTGAGCCTGGATGTTGGGCAATTCACCAACCAGGAAGACATCGTAGATCGGAGCGTCGGCCACAATATCTTCGTTGAAGTCGAGCACCACCTGGTCGGTGCCGGTTGCAACGATGTTGAAGTCGTAATTGCCGGGGAGCAGCGGGATATAGTCGCTGGCCTCCTGGAAGGGCAGATTGTTCACGATCGGCACATCCTGATCTGCACCGACCCGACGAACATCGACGGCCGGTGCGCCGGGCACCAGATGAACGAAGCGGATCTTGGTGTCGCCGGCCGTCGGGATTGTGCGGTCATCCTGGAGTACTGTGGCCTCGATTGTGGCGAGTGTACCGCTGGCGGCTACGGTGTAGGCCTGGCCTGCGGCCAGATCGACGGTGGTACTGATCACGGACTGATCGGCCGGCGTACCGGCCGCCGTTACCTGGATGCGGTGTTCGCCGGCAGCCAGCGGCAGATAATTACTGGCCGTGAAGAAGCCGACACCTTCGGCCACCGCAGTGCCGTCAACATACACATCCACCGCCGGAGCATCGGGAACAGCGTGGACAATTCGTATTTCGGCGTCGGCCTGAGCGTAGGCGATCGGCAAGCCAACCAGCGCGAGCATCAGGCCCAGAACGGCAACTACTCCAAATTGCAATATGCGCATAGTTCTCTCTTTTCGGCCTGTTGCGGCGGCTTCGCCGCTGCAACAGGCCAAACGAATAAGCTCCTGGTCTCGATTACTCCAGCACCGTGTTAGTGGCGCGGATCTGGATCGAATCGGCGATGATCACCGTGCGATCGGTCCAACCGCTGAACAGGTTCTCGTCGAGCGTGTAGCCCAACTCCGCCTCAGCATCCGTCAGATTGAACTGCTGCACCGTCCCCGTCACCAGATAACGGGCATCTTCGGCCACGATCATGTTCTCGTCGCGCATGAGCACCAGCACATCGTCGCCGGCGAAGAAGCCGGGATCTTCGAGCCGGAAGGCATTCACGCCGATCAACTCGCTGGCCTCACCGATCACGCTTACGCGGTTGCCCAGGTACGCATCGGGGTTGTCGTCAACATCGCTCAGTGTGGCCTGGAGCCAGAGCATATCGGCGATCACGACCGGCCGGTTTTCGTACTCGGCGTACAGCTCGTTGTCGGTGAAGAAGTCGTAGTCCCGCTCGAACTCGGCAAACACGAAGTTCTGCACGGTGCCCTGGATAACGATGTTGGTTTCGTCCTCAAGGGTGGTGGGCTGAGTAACTTCATTCGGCAGGATCACCAGGATATCGTCGCCGATGTCGAGCCAGTTATCCTCATCCATGCGGATGGTGTTCTGGCCGAGCACCTGGCTCACTTCGCCGTTCAGCGTCACCTGCTGGCCGATATAGGCCTGCGGGTCGGCGTCGATATCGCTAATGCCGACATAGTTGTCGCCGAATGCATCACCGCCGATGACGCCGGTTTCATCGGCGGCAACTCCGGCGTCGGCCGCATTCCGGGTTACTTGAATGTTCTGGGCCACGATCACGGTATTCTCGGCAAAACCATCGAATACGGCGTCGTCCCAGGTGTAGTCGTACTCGGTCGCCAGGGCTTCGCGGTTGAACTCGCGCACTTCGCCGGTTACAAACACGCTATCGCCGACATTGGTCGTCATCGACTCATTACCAATAAAGACCAGGATGTCGTCGCCGCCCAGGGTGGCCGGGTCGTCGAGGCGGAAGGTGCGCGGATCGACCATCTCGGTCACATCGCCGAGCACCGTCACGCGGTTGCCGATATAGGCTTCGGCGTCATCATCAATGTCGCTGACACTGGCGCGGGTGTAGACAATGTCGGCCACGATCGCGGGCCGGTTCTCGAACTCGGCCTCAAAGCCGGGGTCGTCGAAGACAAAGCCGTAATCGCGCTCGAAGTCGGCGGCCACGAAGTTCATCACCATCCCGGTCACGGCGATGCTGGTCTCGTTCTGCAAGTTATCGGGCACCGGTGCGCCCTCGGGCACGATCATCAGCACTTCACCGGCGATATCGAGGATATTGCCCTCATCCACGCGGTAGGCATTCAGACCAAGCTGCTCGTCAACTTCGCCCCAGGCGGTTACGCGCTGGCCGGCATAGGCGGCCGGGTCAACGTCGATCTGCCCGACGCTGATAAAGGGGAAATCGCCCATTGCTGCTTCGGGGATCTGGGCGCCCTGGCCCATCTGGCCGGTCGTCGCGGTTGTGGGCTGGGTGGCGGCACCGCTGTCGGTTGTGCCGATCACTTCGACCTCGTCGGCGAGAATGCTCGGTGCGCCGGCGAAATCATCAACTGCATCGGGGAACTGGTAGCCGAGATCCTGCTCCAGCGTATTGCGATCAAACTCCTGCACCGTCCCGATCACGCGCACCTGATTGGTCACGTCGATGTTCGGCTCCAGGTCGGTCGGGATCACGCCCTCGGTGCTGCCGACCACCAGGGTGCTGTCGAGACCGGCGGCTTCGGGGTCGTTGAGGATAAAGCTGCGCGGCCCCAGGAACTCACGCAGATCGCCGGTGACGATCACCTGCTGGCCCAGAAACTGCATGGGGTTGGCGTTGAACTCCGCCAGATCGACTTCCACCGGCTGCATTTGCTCTTGCCCGGTTACGTCACTGGTTGGCACGAGCACTTCAACATCTTCCTCGGCAGGCGCAGTTGCCTCGGCAACCGGCGGCTCAGGCACCACGGCGGTTGCGGCGGTCTCCGGCGCTAAAACTTCTTCGGTAGCCGGCGGTTCGGTGCCGCAGGCTGCCAAAATACTGCCGACAAAGAGCATGGTAATGATGAGCGAAAACCGGCTCAGGCGGTTGTGTACAGTAACGCCGGACTGTGATTTTGGCGTTGGCTGCACGTTGTTTTCGTGCTTGAACATTCCTGCTTCTCCTTTTACATATCTACTCGTAGTGTCTCAACCGCACACGCAAGCGCATGCTGATCGAGCGATTCGCCGGCCCATATCTGGGATTGGGCTGAGATCACGCGGCGCAACAACCTTGTTGCATCGTGGGCGGATTGAATCTGATGCTGCGGCTGTTTCCGCACCCTAAACGCTGCACATCGCGTGCCGATCGCCGCTTCTTCAACGTAAAGAAAGGTAAACAGGTGTGGATTTGTGCTGCGAAATAAGGCATCAGGAAGCGGAAAAAGCCGCCTTAAAACTCCTCGATACTGCTGTTCACCTTATCCGCCGGATAATCGTGCAAGTCTGTAGATCAATCCATTCAGGCATAGCAGTTGCTTGTAGCAACTTCGTGGGAAGCGTTGTGGATAGCTGTTTCTCGGAGGGCCTGCGGCCCGCCAAACCTGCCCGCTTTTCCGCAACAATTCGTTTGGCGCGTTGCCACAGCCGGCCGAGCGCCGATTTCGTAAGAATCAGACCCTACGGAGTGCTTATGAACGCAGAAGAATTAAGCCGTGCCTTACGCACGAGCGATCACCCCGATCTGGCTCGTCGCCGCATGATCAGCGGGCTGACCTTAGGATCGATCGGGATAATGGGCCTGATCACGCTGTATCAGATGGGGATCATCAAGCGTATGCCCGAGGCGGCGTTGCCATACCTGAACGCCGACAAAGTCGATGCCTCGGAAGAGGCCTACGCGCGCTTAGCCATGCCCGACGGCGCACTCGGGATCGTAAGCTACGCCGTGACATTGGCCCTGGCGTCGATGGCCGGGCCGGATCGCGCCCGCACCAGGCCGCTCATCCCCTTGGCCCTAACTGCCAAAGCCGCCGTCGATGCAATCCAGGCCGGCCAACTCACCGTCGATCAATGGGTGCGTCACCGCGCCTTCTGCTCGTGGTGTCTACTCACCGCCGGCATCACCTTCGCCGTGCTGCCGATGACCATACCGGAAGCGCGCAGTGCCTGGCGATCACTGCGCCGCCAGGGCACGAAACAGTCGCTCCGGCGTACTCTCGCGGTACTCAGCGGCAACGGCTGACGCCTCAGCATGCGTAAGGGCGACCCCAGGGTGGTCGCCCAGCGGGTTTAAGGGTTATCACATCCAGCGCCAACGCCCATAACCGTCCGCTTCGACGAACGGCGGGCCGATTGTGCGCTGTTCGCTTTTACGGGCGACGGCGATCTTAATGGCCACGGTACCCATGGCGCCGGCACGATCTTTGGCCAGAGCGGCAATGGCCCGCGTTTCGCCGTTGCCCCCGGTGTGCGCCGCGCCCTGTCGGCAAGGTGCTGGGCAATCGGCGCAGTGGGCGGTGGCCGGCGGCGCGCAGATTATCAATATCGTGTCAAAAACCTCCACCCCTCCTGATCGAGTATACCAAAAAGCGCGCGATAGCCCCGTTGCTTGCGGCGGAGGTGAAGCGCGCCGACCGACATCGCATGGCGTACGCGTCTGTGGTAGAATAGATCCAAACAAATGTGCCGGTTGTGTAGTTGGTATATGTATGGCAACGGAACCGCGCGTCTATCGCTATCGAATCTTCCCGAGCGAACAGCAGGAGGTGCTTTTCCGGCAGTACGCGGGTGCGCGGCGGTTCGTCTACAATCACTTTCTGGCACGATCGAAGACGCACTATCGGGCAACGGGGAAAACGCTCTCGTTCGCGGCCCTGTGCCGGGAATTGACGGCGCTGAAGGCCAAGCCGGCGACGGCCTGGTTACGCGCGATGAACGGACAATCGCTGCAGCAAGCGATTCGTGATCTGAACCGGGCGTTTACGAACTTTTTTGCGGGACGGGCAATGTTTCCGCGCTTCAAATCGAAGCGGCGCGAGCGACCTTCGTTCCGCATGCCCCAGTATCTGACCCTGGACGGCGCCGTGTTGGTGGTGCCGAAGATTGGCCGGGTGCCGCTGGTACTCCACCGGCCGGCCCAGGGCGTGCTGAAAAGCGGCACGTTTAGGCAAGACCCGACCGGCGCATGGGATGTCTCGCTGGTGATGGAGGTCGCCGTCGTTGAAGGGCCACTTCCTCCGCCTGATGCGACCTTCGCGGTCGGCGTTGACCTCGGCCTCAAGGATCTGGCTGTTTTGAGCGACGGGAGCCATATCGCCGCGCCGAAGCACTACCGTCGCGCGGAAAAAAAGCTCGCCCGTCTTCAGCGACGGCTCTCCCGCACCCAGAAAGCCAGTACGAACCGCACGAAACTCCGCGCCGCGGTGGCGCGGCTGCACCACCGCGTCGCGTCCAGCGCCGCGCGTTCCTCCATCGGCTGTCCGCTCGTCTAATGCAGCAGTTTGACCTGATCTGCATCGAAGATTTGCCCGTCTCAGCGCTGGCGAAAACCAAGCTCGCAAAAAGCGTGTACGATGCGGGATGGGGCATGCTGCGGCGGTTCCTGACCTACAAGGCCCGATGGTCCGGCAAGCACCTGGTGGTCATCAACCGGTTCTTCCCCTCCACGAAGACCTGCTCGCGCTGCGGGTGGAAACATCCCGCGCTGACGCTTGCCGACCGCATCTGGACGTGTGGGAATGTGGCATGTGGTGTCACCCACAACCGTGACGAGAACGCCGCAGTGAACATCCGCACGCGCGGACTCCGTCTGCTGCTGGCCGGTGGTGCACCGGACAGGATAAACGCCCCTGGAGAGACCGTAAGCCCCATCACTGATGGGCTCGTCTCGGCGAAGGGGGAAGCCACGCTGCTTGCGGCGTGGTAGTTCACTCTCCCCACTTCATTCTTGTTTGTGCAGAAAGCGAGTCCTCGGTGCAGACTCAGACCATCCAGCTTGATGGACAGCCGGTTGTCTACCGCGAAAGTTCCGGCGAAGGGCCGGCGGTGCTGTTGATCCACGGAAATTCCTCCTCAAGCCGCGCGTACGCGCCACAGTTCGCGAGTGAGCTTGCCGCGCGCTACCGGCTCGTGGCGCTCGATTTGCCGGGCTTCGGCGAGTCGCAGCCGGTCGCCGATCCCGAACGAGTGCTTGGCTTGCAGGGCTGGGCCGCAATGGTACGTTCACTGGTGGCCGAACTCAACCTCGATCCGCTGGTATTGGTCGGCTGGAGCCTTGGCGGCCATGTTGCGCTCGAAGTGGTCGGCGATCTGCCGGGCCTGCGCGGTGTGCTGATCTTCGGCACGCCGCCGATCGCCTTTCCACCGGCGATGGAGCAGGCATTTTTGCCGCATCCGGCAATGGAAACGACGTTTAAGCCAGTACTGACCGCCGCCGAGATGGAGTCCTACGTCGCCAGTTTCTTCGCGCCGCACTATTCCGAGCTGCCGGCCACATTTATCGAGGATATTCGGCAGAGTGACGGCCGTAGCCGTTCGGCCGTCGCCATCAGTATTCGCCCCGACGGCTACAAAGACGAGGTCGAAGTTGTGGCCAGGATGCAGGTTCCGCTCGCAGTGCTGCACGGCGTCGATGAGCAACTGATCAATCGCGGCTATTTCGATAGCCTCGCAATGCCGACGCTCTGGCGCGGCGAGGTGCAGTTGATCGCGGATGCCGGCCACGCTCCGCAATGGGAGCAGCCCGAACGCTTCAATGCCCTGCTTGATGCCTTTGTGCAGGATTGCGTTTCCTGATATATCAGGCCGTAAGCGTTTCCGACGAGCTTGGGAATGCTTAGCGCGTGTTGGAGAAACTATGGCCCGCATTGAGTCTTTGCTGGCGGCGCGGCTGTTCCTGGCCCCGCAGGTCGTCGGCGATCGGATCTATTTCGTCGGCAATCTGAGTGGCCGGCTGAGCCTGTATGCGATGGATTATGGCGGCAGCGTGCCCGAGCCGTTGCTGCCGCCCGAGATCGCGCTCCAAAACCCCGAGCTTATCGGCGGTTATCTGTATCGCGTCTTGCCCACGCTCGACAAGATCATGGTGATGCTCGACCGTGATGGCGACGAGAATTATTTGCCGATGCTGATCCCGATTAACGGCGGCTATCCCGAGCCGATCTTCGCCGATACGTTCGCAAACACTCGTGTGGCGGCACATCTCTGTGACGCCGAGACGGCGACGGTCTATTTTCTGGCCGAATCCCGGGCCGAGGCGTTGAATACGGCCTACCGCGCCAATCTCGCAAGCGGCGAGTTGACGCTGTTGCGCCAGACCCGTTGGGGCAGTGGGATCGCCGCCGCACGCTCGGATCAGCGCCGCCTGGTGATCGGCGAGGGTTACAGTATGGGCGATATTGTGACCTTCGATTGGCAGGAAGATGCCGCTGCGCCGCGTCTGCTCTACGGCACGCCGATCGAGCAGCGCGAGCCGGGCCGCGATTATCCGGCCAGTGGGCTTGGCGCAACCGCCTTCACCGCCGATGGTTGTGGTCTGGTGGTGAACTCGGCCCTCTTCAGCGACACCTTCTCGCTCGGGTATCTGGATCTTGAGGCCGAAACACCTGAGATTGTGCCGGTTACAATTGCCGGCGAGCGGCATAGTGGGATCGGTGAGTTGACCGGTCTGGCGCATCTGCGCGACGATCGTTTCCAGGTTGAGTACAATATCGACGGTTGCGCCTGGGCCTACGAAGCACAGTTCGATCAGGCCACGCACACAATGCGCCTGGTGCATGTGCTTTGGGGCGCAGGCCGCCTGGCCGGCGGCGTGACTGAAGGCACGTTCTACGATACACAGGCCGATCGCTGGGTGATTTCGTTTACCACAGCTACCTCGCCGACGCAGATCTACACTATCGAAGGCGCCGAGCGTACGGCTGTCCGGCAGCATACCCGCGAGCGCGTGCTCGGCCTCGACGAGTCGTTGCTTGCGCCGGGCGAAGATGCTTCGTTCGTTTCGTATGACGGTCTGCGTGTGTCGGCGCGGCTGTATATGCCGGCGCCTGCCCTTGGTTTTGCCGGGCCGCGCCCGCTGGTCTATTACATTCACGGCGGGCCGCAGGGCCAGGAACGACCGAACTTCGCCTGGTTCTCGATGCCGCTCATTCAGTTGCTCACGCTGCGCGGATTCGCCGTCTTTGTGCCGAATGTGCGTGGCTCCACCGGCTACGGCTTCAGCTACGTAAAGCAGGTCGATCGGGATTGGGGCGGTCAGGATCGGCTCGACCATGTCCACGCGATGACGCAGGTGTTGCCCAATGATCTGCGGATCGACACCACCCGTGCTGCGGTGGTCGGGCGCTCGTATGGCGGCTACATGACCCTGACGCTCGCCGCACGCCACCCGGAACTCTGGTCGGCGGCGGTGGATATGTTCGGTCCCTACGATTTGCTGACCTTTATCGATCGCCTGCCTGAGACATGGAAGCCGTATTTTGCCGTGGCCGTCGGCGATGCGACAACCGAGGCGGGCCGCGCATTCCTGGTCGAGCGATCCCCGGCAACCTATATCGAGCAGATTACCTGCCCGCTGCTGGTGATTCAGGGCCGCAACGACCCACGAGTGGTTGAGCAGGAATCGCGCGATGTGGTGGAGCGCTTACAGGCCGTCGGCAAACCGGCAGAACTGCTGGTGTTCGAGAACGAAGGCCACGACGTGCTCAAGTTCGAGAACCGGGTGCGCTGCTATAACGCAATCGCCGAATTCTTCGCCGCGTATTTGAAGCCGTAGGCGACATGGGTTACGCGGGCGTCTTTGCGGCTCGTCCGCGTCATGCGTTTTTAGCCTCCGGCAGCGCGAAACACCCGCCTCACGCCCGGCCTCTCACGCCAGGCACTGCGCCGTCACGGCTTATGGCGGATGCGCAGCGCCTTGAGTGCCGCCGCCGCCAGGGCATACCCGCCGTCGGCCCCATCGACGAAATGCACCTGGCGGCCCATGCGCTCGAAAACCAGGCAGGTCATCACGGCGCGATCGCTGATGTGAAGGCCGTAGACAAGTTCGTCTTGCTGGTGGCGCTCGCCGAGATAGCGCTCAAGGGCGATCCGTTGCTCGGCGCTGCCGGCCAGCACCATACGCAATGTGTCGTCGTACTTTTTGGAGTCGGTGGTGCGAAAAACCAGGTCGCGATAACGGTCCCACCAGGGGATCATCCCGCGTAGCCGCTGCGCGATCCGGTATGCGGCGACCGCCACGTTGAGTGCGAGGATGCGGGCCAGATAGCTCAGGCGGGCCAACGGCTGCGGCGCGCTGCGTAGCCGGGTCTCAACCATCAGCCGGCGCGGGTCGGTGCTGGCCTGTAACTGCTGGGCAGTGAGTGGATCGGCGGCGCCTTCCGGCCCGAAAATCGCCTCGATCTGCGCAATTGTCGCCGCGATCACCTGGGCTTGCCGGTCGATCGGCAGGGTCGGGTTTGCGCTCACCAGCAGGCTGATCGTCTCGCCATAACGGCTGGGAATATCCTGCCAACGGCACTCCAGCCCGGTAAGATCCGCCGCACTCGCATCAGTCGCCGCCGGCACCAGATAGGATTCGTTCAATAACGGATCTTTGACCAGTCGCTCCGCATAAGCGATGCCACCACTGAATGCGGCCTGCGTATAGTGCTGCGAGATCATCAGCCGCGCCACCTGAACCTGGTGCCCGGCGGCGCTCAGATCAGCGACCGGGACGATCCCGGCCCGCAACTCAAGCCCAAAGGCGCTGACCGCAAGTGCTTGCAGCGCCGCCAGCGTTTGTTGGGTCGCCGCAAGCAACTCCGGCGGGATCGCCAGGGTTGCGCCGTCGCCACCGAAAATAAACGGGATCTCGACTGCGCCGGCCACATTCAGCACCGCCACAATCGAAGCCGCGCCGACCATATTCACTTCTTTATAAAGCCCGGCGGCAATCGCCGCAGTTGAACCCCTTACATCGGTGATGACGATCAGCCACTCGTCGGGTAGGGTTACATAACGCCGCAAATCCGTCACGTCGGCAAAATGGTTGAGCGGCGCAAGATTGGCGTAAAAGTCCGTACTCATGAGTGCCGATTTCGTGTTCTGCCCGATGTATCATGCCCGGCAATCTCGCATACTACCGGTTGCCTTGTGCATTGATAAACGTCATCCCGCCGCTGCCTCCCGCAAGACCGCCAGGGTTTCGCGGGCGCAGCGTTCCCAACTGAAGCCGGCGACATGGGCCAGTCCGCGGCTGCGTAGATCGGCGCGTAGTGTCGCATCTGTGGCCAGCCGGTGCAATGCCGCCGTGATCGCGGTTTCGTCGTGCGGATCGACCAGCATGGCCGCGTCGCCGGCAACTTCGGGCAGCGACGAGGTGGTGCTGGTCAGCACCGGCGCGCCACAGGCCATCGCCTCCAACACCGGCATGCCGAAGCCTTCGTAGAGCGAGGGAAAGACGAATGCCAGCGAACCCGCAAGCAGCGGAACCAGATCCTCGTCGGCCAGGTAGTCGGTCAGGCGGATGCGTTGTTCCAGGCCAAGTTCGCTGATCCGCCGTTCGATCGGCTCGCTCAACCAGCCACGTCGTCCGGCCAGCACAAGCGAGATCGCAGGATTGGCGGCGGCCACCGGCGCAAATGCGTTGATCAGCCGTGCGAGATTTTTGCGCGGCTGAAGCGTGCCGACATACAGGAAATACGCGGCGTCGAGAGTGTGGCGGCGGCGGACTGCCGCGATCAGGCCGGGATCGTCGGGTGGGCGAAATTGCGCGGCGGCAATCCCGTGATGCACCACGCGGATTTTGGCGCGATCGACGCCATAGTGGCGCACCAGATCATCGGCGGTTGCCTGCGAGATCGCGATCACGCGGGTGGCGGCGCGGCAACTCCAGCGCGTGGTGAGATCAAGTTCAAACCTGCGGCGGGCGGTGTGGGCCTGTGGGAAGGCCAGATAGCCAAGATCGTGGATTGTGACGACACAGCGTGCCGGCCGGATCAGCGGCACAACATGGGCCGGAATAAAGCTCACATCCGGCGCATGGATGCGTAATTCCAGCCCAAGCCGGGCATGAGTCCAGAGGCGTGGCAAGGGGATGTTGCGCAGGGCAACATTTGGGCCAAGCAGCGGCAATGCCGCCGGCAGCCCGTTGGTGTAGAGCGTATAGCGGTTCCGGCGGTCGATCCGGGCCAGCGCCGCGATAATCTCGCTGCTGTAGCGCTCGGTGCCGGTGCGCCGGGTGATCGCCAGCCTGCTGGCGTCGATGCCGATATGCATGGGGTCGTGTTGCTCTCTTCATACGGCGAAACTGCCCGTATGATACCCCAGAATGCGGCAACTACCGCGCAGACGGATCGTGAGTCGCGCATCATCGTGCATAGCGTCGCCTCGGACGCGATATACTATAGCGGTGAGCACAACGCTTGAGCCTGATCCGGGAGCGCATACCTGATTGGCGAGCCGCGCGGCAGCGCGTTCAGGCATCACGCATCAGGCATCTTGCTATAATAGCAATGGGGACTGCGGAAAATGTGCCGATACGTGTATGCTACACCGGTTTTTGGATAAGTCGCCTGGGTATCGGCAGCGGAGGTGTTTATGGAAGGCGAACGTGATCTGAGCCGGTTGCTGGCGAATCTGCAAGCGTGTCTGCGTGCGCAGCCATATGTGTTTGTGGCCCTGCCGCCGTCTGAAGCGGCGCATCTAGAGCCTGTGGCGTGGGCGATCGTGCGTGAAGACGAAGCGGTAACGCTGATCGTGCCACATGCCGTTGCCCTCCAGGCCGGATTGCCGACCGAACCACAGTGGGCCTGTATCACCTTGCACGTCCACTCATCCCTGGCCGCCGTCGGCATGATCGCCGCTGTTGCAACGGCCCTGGCCGCCGAAGGAATCAGTAGCAACCCGGTCGCCGGCTACTATCACGACCACCTCTTCGTGCAATGGGAACGCCGCCACGATGCACTGCATGTGCTGCAACGATTCGCTGCCCCATAACAAAGGGCTGAAATAGAGCAATCCTGCCAGAACCACATCTTCGCATTCCGCATTCTGCATTGATCTCACCACCACTTGCGGCTGCGAAAGAACAGCGCAAGCCCAACCGCAACGGCAACCATCAGTCCGAGCGCAAACGGATAGCCCCAGGGCTGTTGCAGTTCCGGCATCACGGCGAAATTCATGCCGTAGATTCCGGCGATCAAGGCTGTTGACATCAGGATAATCGACCAGAGCGTCAGCACTTTCACCAATTGATTGAGCTGATTGCCCTGGAGCGAAAGATAGCTATCGAGCGCACTCGAAAGCAAGTCGCGGTAGGTGTCGATTGTTTCGGTAACCCGTACAAGGTGATCGTAGACATCCTGCATGTAGATCAGATCGCCGGGCGCGAAGATCGCCGTATCCTGGCGCAACAGCACATTCAGCACATCCCGTTGCGGCGCCGCCACTCGCCGCAGCATCAACAAATGTTTCTTTAAGCCGAAGATCTCCTCGATCGCCCCATCGCTGAAGCGCTTGAAGATACTATCCTCCAGATCCTCAATCCGGTCGGCGATCCGGTCCATCAGCGAAAAGTAATCGTCCACAATCGCATCCAGCAGGCCGTGCAGAATCCCACTCACCGACGAACCCAGCGGCGAGTGCGGCGTGTACCAACGCGCGATCGTTCGGCTGAGTTGGTCGATCGGCTGGCGGTGGATCGAGACGAGAAAATTTTTGCCGACAAAGAGGTTTACCTGGCGCAGATCGATCACCGGCGTCGTGTCGTCTGCTGCGGCGGCATTATGGTACGCTGCGGCATAGAACACAATCAGATAGTAGCCGTCGTAACTATCGACCTTGGGGCGTTCGTGGTCGCGCACCGCATCTTCGATCGCCAACGGGTGAAAGCCGAACTCTTCGTGCAGCAGCGCCGTTTCATCTGCGTCCGGTGCTTCAAGATCCAGCCAGACCACCGTGTCCGGCTCGCGCAGATGCTCGCTGATCGCGCTCAGATCTTCGACGCCGCAGAAAATCCCACCCTGGCAGATGTGCAGTGTGTGCATTCCGCATTCTCAATTTCGCATATTGCATGGCGCATGGCGCATTGATCCTACGCTTCCCACACCAGCAGCGTTGCGTCGTCGTTCACCAACTCACCGCCATCGACATAGTTGCGCAACACGGCATGAACCCGGAAGCCGTTCTTCAATTGGGCCGTCAGCGTCGGATCAGTCAGGCGCCCGGCACTCACCGCCGCGATATATTCCTCGACGCTCATGTGCGCGCTGTACTGATGATAGCCGGGCAATGCGCCGCCGGCCACGATCCCGCGTATCCCTAGCCGGCGTACCAGTTCCTTGCGGGTGGTGTACAACATCGTCGCGATCTTGCGTCCGCGATAATCCGGATGCACACTCATATCGCTGCCGTACAGCCACTCGCCATGTGGATCATGACCGGTGAAATAGTTATGGGCCGTAATCTCGCGATACGTATGCGGCGCGAACGCAACCGCCTTCGTGGTACGAAACGTACTGCTCTGGCCCACCACAAGATCACCGTCCAACGCAACATGCTGGCCTTCCGGGTAGATGGCGAGCTGCGCTGCGAACATTTCCGCGCGCATCCAATCATCCGGATTCAGCGTCGGAAAACAGCGTTGCTGATGGGCCGCCAACTGCTCGATATGCTCAGGGCGCGTGTTGACTATCTGGATCATAGTGTTTGAATATGGCGGTGCATGTTTCGGTATTGCCGAAACACCCACCACCACATACGTGCAGCTTGAGGCGGCAGCGTGGTGCATGCTGGATTGATCTCACGCCTGGCGAATCTCCGACACCAGAATCTCCATCCCCTCGCTCGAGTTGTTCGTCGCCGACGATCAGCGGCACCAGCAGGCGGATACAGTTCGCATACAGGCCGGCCCGCATCACAATCAAGCCGCGCTGCAACGCTGCGCCGACAATCTCCAGCGTCGCATCGGCCCTTGCCGGCGCACGGCTTTCCCGATCTTGCACCAACTCAATCGCGATCATCGCGCCCTGGCCGCGCACATCACCCACCAGTACCGAACCATGATCCTCGTGCAACAACGGCTCCAGGTGGGCGCGGATGCGCGCGCCGAGATCATTGGCCCGTGCCGTCAGGTTCTCGCGCTCGATCAGCCTGATCACCTCCAACGCCGCCACACAGGCCAGCGGATTACCGCCATAGGTGCCGCCGACGCCGCCGACATGCGGGGCGTCCATCACAGCGGCGCGGCCCGTTGTCGCAGCCAGCGGCATCCCGGCGGCCAGGCTCTTCGCACTCACCAGCAGATCCGGCTTCACCCCGCTCTGCTCAATTGCGAACAGTGTTCCGGTACGCCCGAAACCCGACTGCACCTCGTCGGCGATCAGCAGCGAGCCGTTGTGATCGCAGAAGGCTCGTAGCCGGCGCAGAAACTCGGCCGGCACCGGGATAAAGCCGCCTTCGCCTTGCACCGGCTCGATCAGCACCGCCGCAACCGTATCAGGATCGACCCCCGCCACCAGCATGCGCTCAAATGCCGTCCAGCACTGCTCGACGGCCGCATCCTCGCCGACCCCCATGCGGTAGGCGTAGGGGAACGGTGCCCGGTATATCTCCGGCGCAAACGGGCCGAATTTTTTCTTGAAATAGGTTCGCGAGGTAAGCGAAAGTGTCAGCAGCGTCCGCCCGTGATACGCGCCCTCGAACACAATCACCGCCGGGCGCCCGGTGGCGGCACGGGCGACCTTAATCGCATTCTCGACGCCCTCCGCACCGCTGTTGGCGAGCAATGTCTTCGCCGGGCCGTCGATCGGCGCCAATGCATTCAGCCGCTCGCACAGCGCCACATACGGCTCGTACGTGCCGACCAGCGCCGACATATGAATCAGTGCGCCGGCCTGGGCCTGGATCGCGGCCACCACCTCCGGCGGGCAATGACCCACCGCCAGTGTCCCGATCCCGCTCACAAAATCAAGCAACACATTCCCATCGACATCCGTCACCAAGGCGCCGGCCGCCGAAGCAACCCCCACCGGCGTCGCCTTGGCCAACCCGGTTGGGGTCGCGTCTGCGCGGCGGGCCAACAACTCACGCGAACGAGGGCCGGGGATCTCTGTGATCAGGCGGATGCTCGGCGGCGCCGTGATGGTCATGAGAAAACTCCTTTTGCGCTTCTTATGGCGCTATCGCCATCATATCCAAAAGCTTACCGCAGGTGTTCAATCATAAGGCGTGCCGTATGCCAGCCGCTCTCGATCGCCAGGTGCGCCCGGCCCTGCCCGGCGGCCATATCACCGGCCAGGTAGATCCCGTCGCCGGCGGCATTGAGTGCGTCGGCGTCAAGCCCGTTATCCGGCAGCGCATAGCGCCAGCGTTGCACATTCACCCAGAGCGGTGCGCCAAGTGATTGGCCGCTCAGGGCCTCGATCAGCGCCGGGACGTTTTGCGCCGGTTCCGGCAAGCTATCCGGCGCGAACTGACCCCGCACCATCGATTCCCAGTTGGCCACGCTCCAGCTATCCGCCATCTGCGCCGTCATCAGCCCCAGCGACTCCGCTGCGCGGCCGGGCTTATCGTGCTCGCAGGCCAGCCAGCTAATCGCATGGCCGCGGTCGATATTCACCAGCGCGTACCACGGCACCTGCGGCCGGTTTGCAAAGGCCATCGTCAGGCTGATACAACGCCGATACATCACGCCGTCGAGTGCAGTCGTCAACTCCGTCAGGCGTCGGTTTGGTAGATCGCCGGCCCGCAGGATGGCGGCACTCTGCGCGGCCGGCGCCGTGAGCAATACCGCCTCGGCCGCAATCGGTCGCTCGGCGCCGGCCAGGTCGATCCCATAGCCGCCCTCAGCCATGGTTCGTATCGCCGTCACCGTCGCCTCGAAGCGCACATCCAGACCCTGAGCCAGGTATTTTGCCAGGGCCGTTACCCCATCAGGCCAGGTCCACTTCGGCTCGGCATTCAACTCCGGGTCGCCCGGCTGCACATGGCCCGCCTGATCGAAAATCCAGACCGGCCGGCCGATATCGATCGCGCCGCCGCTTGCTTGCAACAAATCCGCGATCGCAGCTGTGGGCGACTTGACATATTGCAGGCCATGATCAAAACGCACGCCCTCAACCCGGCGAGTTGCGGCGCGCCCGCCGACACCGCGACTCTTCTCAAAGAGCGTGACCCGATGTCCGGCGGCGCTCAGTTCACACGCCGCCGCCAATCCGGCCAATCCGGCGCCGATAATTGCAATCACTGCCATAGTGTTTCTTTGGTAGGTTTATGCAGCTTCGCTGTCCAACGCCAACGAATACGTAGCGACTTCGCTTACGAACTTCTGGTACTTACGCTTCGCGGAGCAGATGTTCCAACTCGCTGCGATCTTCTTCGTTATACGGGCCGATCACCGCCAGGTGCATCGCATCGCGGCGAATCAGCCGGCGCGCCACCCGCATCACATCTGCGGCCTGCACCGCTTCAACCTCGGCCACCACCTGCTCCACCGGCACCACATAGCCATAGCGCAGTTGATTATGGCCATTCCGCGAGGCCACCGCCCAGGTATCCTCCAGCGAGAGCATGATCCCGCCCTTTACCTGCTCTTTCACCAGCAACAACTCATCGGCCGAAGGGCCGTGCTCGGCCAGATCGCGCAGCGTATCCTGCGCCAGCGTCACCGCATCGCGCAGTGCATCAGGCTCGACACTGGCGTAAATCACCCAGCCGCCCACATCGGAAAGTTCGCTGTGATACGAGCCGACACTATAGGCCAGTCCGTGTTCTTCGCGCAGAGTCTGGAACAACCGCGACGACATCCCGCCGCCCAGGATCGAGTCCAATACCTGCAACGGGCGCCGATCGGGATCGTTAAACGACAGGCCGGGCATCCCCAGGCAAAAATTTCCCTGCTCGGTCTCACGGGAGTACAACCGCACCTGCGGGCCGGGCGCCGGTGTCGGCGTCGTCGGTGCGGCATACGCAGGGCCGGCGGGTAGATCGGCGAAGGCCTGCGCCACTGCCGCAACCACCTCGTCGTTGCGCACATTCCCCGCCACCGAGATCACCATATTCTTGCGGTGATAGTGCTGCTGGAAAAAGGCCGTTAAATCGTTCCGCTGCAAATCGCCGACCGTGGCGACGCTACCGGCAATATCGCGTCCCAATGCACTCCCGTGCCACGTCTGCTCTTGCACCAGTTCATGCACCCAATCGCCGGGCGAATCCTGTATCCCGCGGATCTCCTCGATGATCACGCGGCGTTCCTTCTCCAATTCCTGCAGGTCGAAGCGCGGGCGCTGCACCATCTCCGCCAGCACATCAAGCGCCCGATCAAAATGAATCGTCGCGACCTTCGCATAATAGACCGTTGATTCATAACTGGTCGAGGCGTTCAAATAACCGCCGACGCCTTCAACGGCCTGCGAGATCAGGCGCGCGGTGGAGTAGCGTTCGGTGCCCTTAAAGAGCATATGCTCGATAAAGTGCGCCGCACCGGCATGGGGATCGGACTCATGGCGGGCACCGGCGCCGATAAATGCGCCGATTGCAATTGAATACGTATGAGGCAGTTCCTCAACGAGGATCCGCAATCCACTTGGGAGAGTTGTCAGTGTTGGCATACCGTGTAGGATACCACACGTCCAACCCATCGGATACAGGATACAGGATACCGGCTTCTTCCTGAGCTGAAGAGACAATGCTACCGATCCGAACGGCGCCAGAATTCCAGGAACTGCTCGCCGTGGGTGTCCTGCCCTTTCACCGATATGCGCTCCACAATGTAGCGGCGCACTTCATCCGCACACGTACATATGACAAGCAGCCGCTGCCGGCCTTGCAGATTGTTATGCTCCAGATCAACCTGAACCCTGGCCCGCCGCTCCAGCATCTGCCAGATCTGGGCATAACTATGGCCCACCAGTTCCCGTGGGTGCGCACGACGATCTGCCGGCAGAAGATATGGTTCGCCGCCACCAGGTGTTCTTCGCCGTCGATCAGCAGCACGCCGTCCGGCAAGCTATCAAAGACGACCCGTAACACATCGCGCGAGCGTTGCAACTGGTGGGTGCGCTGCTCGACCAGATCCTCCAGCAAGCGCGTCTGTTCGGTGAGCCGGCTCACCAGCCGCATACTTGCGCAGGCCGAGGCGACAACATTGGTGAAAATCGTCAACAGCGACCAGACACTTGCCGGGAAGCCGGCATTGCCGCTGTACAATTGCACAAAGGCGCCGATCGTCTTGCCGTGATGGGCCAGCGGGAGCGCAACACATGTCAGCCCGTTCGCCGGCGCCGTTGTCACGATCCTTCGCCCCTCAAAGGCTAGTTGGGCCGCACCGGCACATTGCTTAAGCAATTCGGCCGACGGCAGCCTGGTTGGCGGCAGAATCGCTTGCAGCCCTTGCTCAATCGGATCGCTCGGCTCCAGGTACAGCAGGCCGTGCTGCGCATTGAATACAGTGGCGCTTTTCTCTTGCAGCATCGCCGCAAGTTCGATCAGATCATGCTCGGTACTCAGAAACTGGCTCATGCTGAGCAATGCTAATGCCTGATCGCGCCGTTGCCGTTCGCCGAGTTGGTAGCGGGCTGCGCCGAGCGCCACACCAAGCTGCGCCGCCACCCCTTCAAGCAAAATCAGATCATGGCTGCTGAAGGCATTCGGCTGCCCGCGATGCACCGTCAGCACCCCTGCTGTAGCATTGGCCTGCCGAATCGGCACCACAATCACACTTCCGCTGCGGTGACGCTCGCTGAACTGGAGCCAGCGCCGATCACGGGCAACATCCGAGAGCGCAACACTGCTGCCGTGGCGCAGCACCCAACCGGCCAGGCCATTTGTGATCACCTCGCCCGCAAGTGCCGCATCAAGTGTATCAACCTGTCCGTCCAGCATCGAAAGCGCCAGTTCCGGGCCTTCCGAGCCGGTCAGGATTACGCTGGCGCCGGTCAGTTGCAAATGGGCCATCACTGCGCGCAGCGTCTGGGTAACCGCCGTCTGCTGATCGAGGTTCTCGCGGAACTCAATCGCCAATTGGGTCAGCAATGCGGTGCGCCGAAATTGATCATCGAGCAATGCCTGGGCTGCGTGTGGGGGATTCGGGTTTAGGCGCGCACGCAATTGCCCATTGATATGCTGTAACTCGCGCACCATCTGTGCCAATTCAGCGGTCGGCCGGGTGTCGAGATCGTCGCGGGAAGACATAGGCCGCTCCTCGTAACCATTTCAAACCGTTATAGCGGTGATCATAACGCTTGAGTCTGATCCGGAAGTGAATACCCGACTGGCGAGCCGCGCGACAGCGCGTTCAGGCATCACGCATCAGGCATCGTGCTATAGAGCGCCGTGGCCCGAGCAATTGGGCTTCGCGCCGATCCAAACGGCGGTATCAAACATCGAGTATCCTGAGGTAGGGGGCCTGATCCGGCCCGATCATCGCCAGTGTCTGCAACGCCGTTTCCAGATCGGCGTAACTACGCAGCATACTCAGATCGAGACCAAGGCCGACCACCGCCTGCGCCACTTCCGGACGCATACCCACCACCAGCACCTCGGCGCCGAGTAAGCGGGCCGCATGAATCGTCTGGATCAAGCCTTGCGCCACCTGTGTATCGACAACCGGTACTCCGGTGATATCGAGCAATAACCGGCGCGCATGGTATCGGCCGACTGCTTCCAGCGCCCGCAATTGCAGAATCTCCAGGCGCGCACTATCCAATCCGCCCACAAGCGGCATCACCAGCGTGCTGTTTCCAAGCGGCAATACCGGCACACTCAACTCGCCGATCAAGATCTGTTGGCGTTGATTTTCCTCCAGCAGTTGTGCCTGGCGATCGGCCCGCTGCTGCAAATGATTCAGCGCCATCTCCAGATCGGCGGTTCGTTCAAAAACCGCGCTCTCCAGTTGGCGCGTTAATGCCTCCAACTCACGCTCGCGGCTGCGTCGCGACGCCAGGGCTTCCGTCATCTGGGTGTGTAAATTGGCGACTAAGGCCCCCAGTAACCCGGCCAGAATAGCGAAGATAAGCGCTGTCGTTGGGTTCGGGCCGTTGGTTGTGGCACGTGCAAACCCGGCACCCGGCGCGCCGATCATTTCGAGGCCGATCGCCGTACTAACCCCGAGGATGCTGACGATCAGCGTGGCAAATAACCCACTGGAACCGGCGATCGTTCCGCCGAGCATAATCGGAATTGCCAGTGCGAAGATCGCCATTGCGCCGGACGCCAGGGTGTTGCCGTACAGCATTGCGCTGATCAGCAGCGCCATGCTGACCGACAAGACAAGCGCCGAGCGTTGAATGTGTCCGCGGCGCAAAATCACCAGTGCAATCGCCGCCGCCAGGCCGATCCCCAGGATCAATCCGCTGATCGCAACTTTGCCGAGCAGTTCAAGCGGGGCCAGAAAGACCATTGGCAGCAAGGCCAGGGCTGCCGCAACAAAGAGCAACTCAATAAACTGGAGCAATTGAGCCTGACGGCGCTCCAAGGGATCGTTCATTGGGAGTTGATCGAGCCGGCGCTGTATCCGTACCCACATCAGGCAGTATTCCTCACCCGACGCGAACTCCATACCACCGAAGGCAGTATAACATCAGGATGCAACCGGGGAGCGCTAATTCAATGTGCATGTTGCCCGGTTTATAGCGGTAAGCACAACGCCTGAACCTGATCGAGAAGCGCATATCTGGTTGGCGAGCCGGGCGGTAGCGCGGTCAGGCATCAGGCATCAGGCAGCTTGTTATAGGTTGCATTCATGTATACGGTTCCAGCCACAAGAACTGGTATGGCGCCAGCGTGAAATAGGTGTTCGCCGCCACTTCGCTGCCGCCGTTCAGATCACGGAAGCAGTAGGACAGTCCGAACAGGCGCATCCGATTAGCGCTCACCTGTTGTTCCCGTTCGCTGAAATTAGCGATCACCAGGATACGTTTCCCGGCCGCCGTGCGCACAAAGCCAAGCACATGTGGGTTTCCACTGGCGATCACCTCAAGCTGATTGCCGCCAAACGCCTCCTGGCCCTGGCGCAGTGCGATCAGTCGCAACAACTCGTTGAAAATATAGCCGCCCGGTTGCGCCATATCGTTGTGAATACCATTGTCGCGCCAATGGTACGCCACCCGATGCACCCACCGGCTGTCATCGGCATGGGTTGCATTCCGGACATAGCTGTAATCATTCAGGGTTGCCACTTCATCGCCCAGGTAGAACAGGGGAATACCGCCGGCCGCCAGAACAACACTGTACAGCAACAGAATGCGCCGAATCGCCAGATCAGTCAGGGCGCCGTTCTGCTCGTGAATGGCCTGTTCCAAACCTGCCAGCGAAGCCAGGGTGCCGCTCACGCGCGCATCTCCGGTTACAGGGTTGGCCTGGAAGGGCACGCCGCGGGCAAATGAACCGGGGAAATCGCCGGTGTAAAAATCGTTCAGGAAACGCCGGTGGCCGTAAGGGTCGATCCCCAGGCGCCGCGCATCTTCGTCGTCGAACGTCCAGCCGATATCATCATGGCTGCGCAGGTAATTCACCCAGCTACATCCCTGAGGAATCGCCCAGCGGGTCGCTAAACTGTGGGCCAGCAGCTTCACCTCGCGCGTTGCCAGGGCTTCCCAACACAACGCCATAAACAACGGGTTATACGAGATCTGAGCTTCCTGAAGCGAAATATACTTCACCACATCGTCGGGATGGACGATCGCTTCCGATTTGAAGATCAAGGCCGGACATGCGATCCGCGCCAATGCGTTGTAGGCCTGGATGATCAGGTGCGCCTGGGGTAAGTTCTCACAGCTGGTGCCGAGCTCTTTCCAGATAAAGGCCACTGCATCGAGCCGCAACACCTCAACCCCTGTGTTTGCCAGGAAAAACAGCTCCTCGGCCATGGCACAGAAGACAGCCGGGTTGCGGTAGTTCAAATCCCACTGGAAACTGTTAAAAGTTGTCCAGACCCAGCGTTCTATGTCGGCGTCCCAGGTGAAACTGCCGCGCCGAACGGTGGGAAAGATCTCACGCAGGGTACGGTCGTACTGATCGGGTATGGTGCGGTCGGGAAAAAGGAAGTAGAACTCTTCGTACTCGCGCTCGCCCGCCCGCGCTCGTTTCGCCCACTCGTGTTCATCCGAGGTATGGTTGAACACAAAGTCGAGCACCAGGCTGATGCCTTCATTCCGCAATGCCGTGGCCAGATCGGCCAGTTGCTGAATCGTGCCGATATGCGGCGCAACCTGGCGATAACTGCTCACGGCGTATCCGCCGTCGTTGTTGCCCTCGGGGGCGGCAAACAATGGCATCAGGTGCAGGTAGCCGATGCCGAGTTGCTTCAAATACGGGATCCGCTCGTGCATTCCGGCCAGATCATCGGCGAATAGATCGACATAACATACGGCGCCGGTCAATTTCTGCGACTGATACCAGAATGGATCGGCCTCGCGCTGAGCGTCAAGCTCACGCAGTTGCCCCGGACGCCCGGCCCAGGCGTGCGCAGTTGTCGCCAGAATTGCGCCCAGATGATAGAAAAAATCATAATTCGTGCCGTACAGTTGATGGAGCAATCGGAATAAACGTGGCCACTCAGCCCACAAACGGCGCTCAAATACCTGCCAGCCATTCGGGTCATCCTTGACCACACCGGCCATGATTACTCGCAACGGCGGCAATAGCCGTTCCAGCGAGCGTATCGCATGCTCGCGAATCCACTCTGTTTCGCTCATTGATAATCACCTTTGATGCAAACGGAACCGGTTCCAATTATAGCCGAAACCGGGAGGATGCGTACGCGCCGGAAGTGGATTGCGGAGCACAGGTTGTCGTAGTTCCAGGTAAAGGCTGGGCCGGCTCGGTCGATGATCAGGCCAGGAGCCGCGCCGCTGCCTGGCGATACGCCTGTGTCACCGGATGATCGGGAAAGCGCAACGCAAAGATCGCCGAACTTGCCAGTGTCATCAAATCATCGGAGTGGGGGATCACTGCCGCGATTTCGCAGCCGTAGGCCTCTTCGACCCGTTGCTGCACGGCGTGCAGGTCGAAGCTCTCCGGCACTTTATTCACCAGAAGCAGCACCCGCGGCACTTCCAGCTTTTTGGCTACTTCGACCGTAACACTGGTGCCCTGATAATCTTGCTGATCGGGCCGTAAAATGATCAGCACCGCATCGGAGATCGCCAACGACAGCAATGTTTCTTCGTTCAAGCCGGGATGGGTGTCGATCAGCAGGACATCGAGGTTTAACGTCTCGACAATCCGCTGCAACCCTTCGTTCAAAAGGCCGGGATCATAGCCGTCGCGCAGAATGCGTGCGATCTCGCCGGGTTTGATACTGGCCGGAATAAGGTAGATCGCACCACCGGACTGGTTGGGGATGGCGGCACTCAAGTCGTAGGCGGCATCCTCGATCTCACAATCGCCCCAGAGGTAGTCATTCAAGGCGAACACGATCTGATCTTCGTTGAGGCCGAAGATCACATGAATCCCAGGTGATTGGATATCGGTGTCGATCACACCGACGCGATACCCCTGCACTGCCAACAAGAGCGTGAGATTGGCGGTTGTGTTCGATTTGCCCGTGCCGCCACGAAATGAATGCACCGAGATAATCGTCGCCATCGCCATCCCCTCGTTCAATGCAATATGCAAAAGATCCAGAAGACAATGCACAAGCCAGAACGCCCTAAGCGCTGTCTTTTACCTTCAAACTCTCCACCAGATCGATATATTGTTGCATGGCATCGTTCTGGTTGGTGCCTTTGATCTTTGCCCGAGCATCATATTTCAGGCGTGCATCCATCGGGAACAGGCCCGGCCGCGCACCATTGACATCGCCTTCCGTGGCTTGCTTGTATAGTGCATAGAGTTTGAGCAGCACATCGTTTCCCGGCCGCTTCGCAAGCTGCTGTACCTCCTGCGCCGCCGTCTCGAAGCGGGTCTTTAACTCACTCATAGTTGCCTCCAGCATGTGCCAATTACGTCTTAATCGGATCGCTATCCTACCATCTTGCCCGTTCTCACGCAACAAATACCGTACCCTTATTCCTGCATATTGGCAGCGAATTCGTTAAAACACCGCAAATCAGGCTGTTCACCCCGCCCGAGGCGAAGCGACACTGTGAACCGTTTGTCGGCGTACATCGTCTTCCTGAGAGGAAGCTGACATGGCGCTCGCGTACGACATATCCTCGGATGGAACCGGGCAACATGTCGTTCTACTGTTCGAAGCCGATCGCTGGTTCCTATGCTCAACCCCACTTCCGGCCCCTGCATCCTGTATCCTAGAGCGATCCTATTCAGGTTGTGCCGTCGGTTCTGCATACTGCTCCAGCGGTTCTCGGTTCTGGGTTCTCGGTTCTGGGTTCTCGGTTCCCGGTTCTGGGTTCTCGGTTCCCGGTTCTGGGTTCTC
>JAAUQO010000187.1 GCA_012032775.1 Oscillochloris sp.
TCAAGTGCAGCCCGCCCCGGCCCAACCGGTGCAGCGCCCGGCCCCGCCACGTACTGCCGGCAAGCCGCGCCGGCGGCGCGGATTCTTCGGCACGATTTGGACTGATTTTGGGTTGGATGTTGACCCTGGCGATTGTTGGGGTGATCGCATTCGGCGGCTACGTGGTTGCGGCGCGCCCCGCATGGGCCGAGCCGTATGTCGCACCGCTGCTTGGCGGCAATACGCCGGCGAATGTGCCGGCCCTGACAACACAGCAGGCTTCCTACAACTTACAAGTCACTGTGCCGAGTGGGTCGGATCAAACAACCGTGCTGGCCGAATTCCGGCGCGCCTTCGAGGCGGCGGCGCAGGCCCAATACGGCCCCACAACGCAAGTCAGCCCGAACCAACCACCGGCATCGATCGGTACGCCGACGCTTATCTCCGACGATGGCACCACCGCCACCTACCAGGCCACGATCCAGGGATTGATCAGCCGGCCGTAGGGCTTTGCAGCAGCATCGCTGATGCTTCGCCCCTACCGCCGGCATGAATGAGCGGGCGGCATTGTCCGGCCCGAACATTGATCACTCCGGGCGGTACGGCTCCTCGCGCACGGCGTGGGCAAGAATCAGTTTGGCCAGAAAAACCGGCACAAACACCTCACCTCGCTAGCTTTTTGATCATCTCGTTTACGGCTGAAAAGCCGAGCCAGTTGCGCAAAAAGGGCAACGGGAAGCGGTGGATCACGGTAAAGCCGAAGCGCTCGTAAAGTTGTTGCGCGCCCTGGTTGGTATCTACGACTTCTAAGCGCACTGCGCGCAGATTCTGGTGGCGGGCGAGATCAAAAACCGCTTCTAGCAAGATCGAACCGATCCCCTGGCCGCGCCGCCGGCCATTCACCGCCAGGGCTGCGATGTGGATCTGACCTGGCGGATAGAAGCCGAGCGTAAACTGGTTGATGGCCGCCCAGGTGTACAAACCGCGCCACCAGCCGAACTCGGCGATACAATGCCTCGGCTTGATCGCAAACACGCGCCGGCCGGCATATTCCAACCCGGCGACACCCACTAATTCGTCGCCGTCGAATGCGCCCAGCACCCGGTCGAGATTGAGGCCGGCGGCCAGGATTCGCGGCCCGCGTACCGGATCACCGACGAGCGGCTGGAGCTTACGCTGAAATGCGTGGTAGATCAGCGCACCGGCAGCACTGCGATACGCCTCCGGAAGCACGGGTTGAACCACGATCTGTGTACTCATAGGCTTTTCTCCTGCCGAGTGAACCATGTACATCGAAGCCGGCGGCGTTGATCACCACGTCGATCCGTCCGGATGCCGCAAGCACATGCTCGCGGAGCGCCGCAGGTTCCGGCGCCGAGATGGATTGCCTGATCGGCCAGCAAATCCGGCTTACGCGCAACCAGTGCCAGGGTTGCACCTTCTGCGGCGAACCGCGTGGCGCTGGTTGCGCCGAGGCCGCCCGTTGCGCCGATGATCAGCACCAGCCGATTTTGAAAACGCCGCTTCATGCGATCCTCCGTAATCCATCGACAAAAAGTTGGGTGCCGAGCAACAGGCTTTCCTTCCAGCGTACCTGATCGGGATCGACCAGCAGCAGCAGCGCCAATCCTTCTTCAAGGGCCAGAAAGGCATTGGCGGCAACGGCGGGATCGACGCTGCGAAACTCATTCCGGGCGATGCCCTGGGCGATCAGGCCGATCAGAGCCTCGCGGTAGCGGCTGAGATAACGCCGGACAAAAGTGCCGACGTGCGGATCGTGGGCGGCGGCGCTATACAGATCCGCCCCAACCGCCAGTGACCACTGGTGTTGATCGAAGACAGCGGCGAAGTGCTCGGCGAAACGGATCAGGCGTTCGCCGGCCGGCTGATCGGCGGCCAGCGCGATCGCCAAGGCTTCAAGATCCGCCTCGAAAATCTGCGATAGGACGGCCGCGACAACCGCGTCTTTACTTTTGAAGTACCAATACATCCCGCCCACACTCAATCCGGCTTCGGCGGCGATCTCCGGCATGGTGGCGCTGTGGTAGCCTTTGCGCTGAAAGACCCGCAACGCCGCCGCAATAATCTGGTGCCGGCGTGCTTCACTCACATCAGGACGGGGCATAGTTCCTCGTAACCGAATAATTATTCGGTGTTTTTCACATGGCTTTAAGCGGCGAAACGGTAATAACCGAATAGTTATTCGGTTTTATCGTACCATTGAAACATCGCCTGTCAAGGGGCGGATCTTGGGCAAACGCAAAAGATTGCGAGCGAAGTTATCGATTCTTACTTGCGCAATTTTTATTACATATATACAATGAGAGCCAGGAATTATAGCCGGATGAAGCGAAGGAGCACACACGGTTATGGAAGGCATCACGGTACCACTGGCCCTGCAGGACTACATGACGGTTATTTTCTCGGCGCTTGGCCTGTCGATCCTGACGCGCATGGTCTACCAGATGGATCGCAATCTGGGGCGAATGGCGCTGATCGGCACAATCGTGACAGTGCTCGGCGGTACGTTGAAAGCCAGCGGCAAACTGGTTATCGCCCTGGACGGACCCGACCTTGCGGTGCTGAATCAGGGCTTATTCCCGCTGGTCGCACCGGGCTTTGTGCTGGTGGGATGGTCGCTCTATCAGATCCGGCGTTTCTTTCGTGAGCAACCGCCGCTCAAGCAGCCGTGGCTGGTGCCGCTGCTCACGATCGGGGTGTTTGCTGCCGGCTCAATCGCACTGGGCATGGCGGGCGGGCCGTGGAAAGTGCCGCTGATTCTGCTGGCCACCATCGGCAATGTCGGCCTGTTGGTGATGCTGGCGGTGGCGGCATTTAAGCGCCGCATGTGGTTCAGCGGATCGCTGTTTGTCGTTACCCTGATTGTTGTGCTGGTGATGTCGCAGCTTGCCGGTATCCCGGACATGCCGATCAGCGTGATCTGGTTCGAGCAGATCGCGCAGACGATCGCGCAGATGCTGTTTACGTTGGCAGCCTGGAATTATAGCCAGGTGATTGAAACGACGTACGGGCGGCGTCTGGCGGTGCAACCGGCATAATCAGTTGTGCGGCGTGGGCGCAGCATGGGGCGCCGCTACAGGCGTGGGACGTGAGGTGTAGAATACCTTCCGGCCCACGCCTTATTCGTACCTATCGTCACCTTCCCAAAGGTAGCGGCGCAGATCGACGCGGGCGGTATCACTGACGCTCACACCCTCGGCTTCGAGCAGCGCCCGTTGCAACTCCGGCTGGTAGGCATTGGTGATCACGCCCTTATGGCCGATCACCCGCCACCATGGCACGTCTTCGGCGCCCGACATTCGCAAGGCGTGCAAGGCATAGCCGACCAGCCTGGCCCGGCCGGGATAGCCGGCCAACCATGCGATCCGGCCATAGCTGCTGACGCGGCCGGGAGGAATGCGCCGCACGGTCGCGTAGATTTCTTCATAGCTGTTCATAGTGGGAAGGTGATGCCGTTTCAGCTTCGTTGAAACGGCATCACCACAATTTAGCGATCAAAGCCGAGTTGGCCTTGCAGCGGCGGTTCAGGTTCTTCCGGCACCGGCGCGGGCGAATCGCCGACGAGGGCGAGCAGGCCGGCTTCGTCGAGGATTGCGACGCCCAGGCTGGAAGCCTTCGCCAACTTGCTGCCGGCGCTCGCACCGGCAACCACATAGCCGGTCTTCTTGCTGACACTCTCGCTAACCTTGCCGCCGTGGGCGACGATCAGCGCCGCCGCTTGCTCGCGGGTAAGCGTGGGCAGCGTGCCGGTGAGCACAAAGGACTTGCCGGCGAGCGCATCGCTGTGACGTTCGCGGGGTGCGCCGCCACTGAGCTTCACGCCCGCAGCACGAAGTTTCTCGACCAGGGCGCGTTCTTCGGGCCGGGCGAAGAAATCGACAATACTGGTTGCCACCACCGGGCCGATCCCGTCGATCGCCTCCAGTTCTTGTTGCGACGCGGCCATCAGCGCATCCATGGCGCCGAAATGATTGGCGAGCGCCTGCGCAGCCACCGTGCCGACGTAACGAATCCCCAACCCCACCAGCAAGCGGTCGAGCGGGCGACTGCGGGCCTCTTCGATTGCCGCCAGGATATTGGCGATCCGCTTTGGGCCATAGCCCTCAACCCCGGCAAACTGCTCGCTGGTGAGATTATAGATATCGGCGACATCTTTCAGCCAGCCGTTGCCGACAAACTGCTCGGCCTGCTTCTCGCCGATGCCGACAATATCGAGGGCGCCGCGGCCGACGAAATGCTCGATCCGGCGCACCAGTTGGGCCGGGCAGATCCCGAAGTTCACACAGCGCCAGGCCGCCTCGCCCTCGGGACGTTCAAGGGGCGTATCGCAGGCCGGACAGCGGGCCGGGAAATCCCAGGGCTGCTCGCTGCCATTGCGGCGGCTCACAATCGGCCCGACCACATACGGGATCACATCGCCGGCCCGCTTCACCGTCACATAGTCGCCGATCCGAATATCGCGCTCGCTAATATAATCAGCGTTATGTAAACTCGCATTGCGCACGGTGACGCCGCCGATCAACACCGGCTCCAGTTCGGCATTCGGGGTAACGACACCGGTACGCCCGACATTGACGACGATATTGGTTAAGCGGGTGATTGCCTCGCGGGCGGGGAACTTCAGCGCGATCGCCCAACGCGGATCGCGCCCGACAACGCCGAGTTCCCGTTGTTGCGCGAAATCATCAACCTTGATCACCATCCCGTCGGCCTCGTATTCGAGTTCGTCGCGACGGGCCATCCACTCGTTGCAATAGGCGATAACATCTTCGAAATCCGTGAAGCGGCGGGCATCGCGGTTAACCGGGAAACCAAGGCTGCGGAGAGATTGAAGCGCCTGCCACTGGCCGCCGAGTTCAACCCCGGCGAACGGCCCGACGCCATAGGCGAAGAAGCGCAGCGGGCGAGCGGCGGTGAGGGCGGGATCTTTCTGGCGCAGCGAACCGGCGGCGGAGTTGCGCGCATTGGCAAAAACCTTCTCGCCATTGGCGGCCAGCCGCGCATTCAGGGCCTCGAAATCGGCGCTGCGAATGTACACCTCGCCGCGCACCTCGATCAGCGTCGGCAGCTTTGTGGCCGCATCGGGAGCGCGAAGGGCGAGCGGAATACCGCCCACCGTACGCAGATTCGCCGTCACATCTTCGCCAACCTCGCCATCGCCGCGCGTTGCGCCTTGCACAAACATGCCGTCGCGGTAGGTAAGGGCAATCGCCAGGCCGTCGATCTTCGGCTCGACCACATAGGCCACCATTGCATCGGAGCCAAGCAAACGCACGATCCGGCTCTCGCGCCACTCGCGCAGATCGTCGGCATTAAACGCATTACCGAGCGAAAGCATTTGTTGCGGGTGGCGCACCTTCGCGAAGTGGCCTGCCGGCGCAGCGCCAACCCGCTGAGTCGGCGAGTCGGGGGTGACAAGGGCGGGATCGGCGGCCTCGATAGCGCGCAACTCATTCAGGAGCGCGTCGTACTCGGCGTCGCTCACACTTGGATCATCCAGAACGTAATAGCGATAGTTGTGCTCGCGCAGTTGTTCGCGTAATGCGGCAACCCGCCGCTCAGTCTGATTGTCGGCCATGCAACGGCTCCTCGCAGGTTCAGAATCGCTGACTGGATTATAGCTCATCTGAGCGTGTTTGGAGCATTGCCGGGTAAGTACTACTCCAGGTACTATTCAGCGCTATTCGAAATGGTACTGTTGGTATATGGCGTATTCGTCAAAAAAAGATTACTATATCTCCATCTCCCGACTCTCTCCCCTCCTTCAACACCGTGGTCCCTGGCGAAAGCCAGGGGCCACAGTGTTTTTATCGCACAATGCCTTGTGTGATGCCTGAGCGCGCTGCCGTGCGGCTCGCCAGTCCGGGATGCGCTCCGCGATCAAGCTCAGGCGTGGTGCTCACCGCGCCAGGGCATTGATGCTCACGATACCCCGGCGACAAACGGCAGGTAGAGCTGGGGCCGCACGGAGCGTAGGTAGGCGGCCCGGGCTTCGGACTGGATGATCCGGAGCGAGGGCGGCAGCGGCGCCCGTAGTTCGCTTTGTTCGGCTGCGGCAAGTTGATCCGCGAGTTGGCGATAGAGCGGGCCGGCGTCGGCGGCGCGATTCTCCAGTTCCAGCCTTCCGCCAATGGTGCTGTAATCGTAGTATTCGTGTTCCTGCTCCTCGCGTAACACGCGATCGTCGCCACTTGCCCAATGCGAGTAGACCGCCAGTTTGCCCAGGGAATTGCGCAGGGCGACGACGTGATGCGGTGCGATGAAACTGAGGTTGTCGATCTCTTCGATATAAGTTTCATCGGTGGTATGCAGGATGTAGGGCCGGCCTTCCGCGGTTGGATCTTTCAAGACGGCGCTGAGATCATAGCGTGCGGCAAGATGGGCATAACGAGGCTGATCGCGCCATTGTGGGCCGCCGGCGCGATTGTCAGCAGGAGTGGCGCAATATCGACACTTGAACAAAGCTGCGGGCGCTCAAGCTCGGGCGCGCCGGTATAGCGGCCGGTTGGATCTTTGACATACAGCGGCACGCGGATGCCCTCTTCGTAGGCGGCGCTGCCTTTGTTGCGCAAACCATGTGATCCGGCATACTCGCCATGGTCGGAGCTGAAGATGATTATGGTGTTCGAGCCGAAGCGCGGATGGGCCGCAAGTGCATCCAGCAGGCGCGTTATCTGCGCATCGACGATCTGGTGAAAGAAGAGATACATGTCGAGCATACGCAGCCAGCGATCGGGGAATCCGGGGCCGCCGAACGGAATGTAGCCGCCGAAAAGCGCGATCAGGCGGCGCAAAGCCACCTGCAGGCGTGGTTTGTTGTTGGCGCTGTGCTGGGCCGGGGTTTCGAAATTGGCCGGCAACTGGGTGAAGATCGGCTCAGGTTGGGCCTGGCGATCGATCTGTTGCGTGAAGCGCCAGTACCAGGCGATATCGTGCGGATTGACCAGGCTCACGGTTGTGCACCATGGGCCGCTTGATTGGGTTTTCAGCCAGTTCAGAAATTGATCGCTGATCTGCGAATCGACCGTCATGCCCTGGCTCGGCCCGCCGTTCGGCGACGGAAAAGTACCGCCGCTGAAGCCGTATGGTTCAAGATCCTGGGTTGGCCCAAGATGCCACTTGCCGAACCAGTACGTCTGGTAGCCATGGTTGCGCAAGAAGCTGCCGTAGGTAGGAAATCCGCGATGCAACTCGGGGATGCGCGGGTTGGAGATCGTGCGCAAACAGTAGGTCTGATGGCAGTATAGCCCGGTGAGTAAGGCGGCGCGCGCGGGCGAACAGGCGCTTGCGGCAGTGTAGTAGGAGCCGAAAGCGACGGCGCCGTTGCGCAGGCGGGCCAGCCCCGGCAGGTACGTGTCGAGCGTCGATTGGGCGGGGAACCATTGCGGGTAACGCATTTGATCGACCAGAATGATCAGGATGTTGGGGCGATCGTCGGTGGCCTGTACCACTGCCGGCAGATGCGGGTTGCGGAGTTGCGTTGCGGCGGCCAGGGTCGCACCACCGATTGCAAGGCGTTTCAGGAATGTGCGCCGATCCATAGAGTGCTCACTTAGTGGTGGGATTACTGTTGCGTGGTGTTTGGCCAACGTGCGCAAACACCACGCAATGCGCGATTTTACTGTTGCACAAGCGGTAAATAGATCGTTTGCCGGTTCTGGATCTCGGCCCAGACCGCATTCGCGCTGCGGCCGGTGTACTGTTCGGGCGCCGTACTCGCCCAGAGATCACGTAGTTCGGCGGCCAGGGCCGGGCTACTGCGCGCCGCAACTTGTTCAAGCAACTGCGCTCCGTCGCTGATCAGGCCGGCTTCGATCGTCACATCCCGGCCATCGCCGCTGAGTGCAGCGATCGCCGGCAGCATATCGCTCAGATATGCGGCGGTTGCCCGGCGCAGCGCCGGATCGGCCAGTAAGTGGGTGGCCAGTTCGGCACTGTGGCGACGGTAGGTTGTGCGTAGTCGCTGGCCAAATGGACTTGCGGCGAGGACGCGCTCATCAAAGCGGCGCAGCAGGCTCAAAGCGGTCGCGAGTTCGTAGTCTTCGGCGGCGGCGACACTTGCCGGGCAGTCGGCGCAGGTAACAACTTCCAGCGGCGGCGGATCATTGGGCGTGGCGAGTTGCAGCGCAGCGCTGAGATCGAGCAGACCGTGGCCGTATTGCTCGTCGAAGCCGGCCGGGCCGAGATCGCGGGCGCTGGCCCGCAGGATGGCGGCAAGCTGGTGGTTGGTCAGGTCGGGGCGCTGGGCAAGCAGCAAGCCTGCGCCGGCGGCCACGTATGGTGCGGCGAGCGAAGTACCGCTGGCGAGGTTGAAGCTGTTGTTCGGCGCCGCGCTGATAATGTCCACGCCGGGCGCAACCAGGTCGAGGCCGGGGCCGCTGTTGGAGAACTCGGCGTGGAGGCCGCGATTATCGATCGCGCCGACGGCGATCGTGGCCGGCAGCCGGGCGGGATACGAAAGCGCGCCGCTGTTGTTGCCGGAGGCCGCCACCACCAGTGCGCCGCGTTCAAGGGTTGCGTAGGCGATCGCATCGGCGATGACTTGTGTGCAGATAAACCCGCCCAGGCTCAGATTGATCACATCGGCGCCTTGATCGGCGGCATAGCGGATGCCGCGGGCGATGGTGCCGGAGAAGCCCAAGCCGGCCCCGCTGATCACCTTGACCGGCAAGATCGCGACCTCGGGCAGAACGCCGGCAATGCCGCCGCCATTATGGGCCGCGCCGATCACCGCCGCCACCAGTGTCCCGTGGCGGTTGTCGTCCTGGGCATCATCGTCGCCGTTGACAAAATCGCGATCGATGTCGGTGCGCACACGCCCATCGGACAGATCGGGATGTGTATAATCGACGCCGGTATCGACAACGGCGATCAACACCTCAGGCGACCCTACGCTCGTCTCCCAGGCGCTCACGGCCCGAATATCCATCCCCGCCACACCGCCGTCCTGACCGGTGTTGTGCAGAGCCCACTGCTGCGCAAAGAGCGAATCGCTCGGAATTGCGGCAGCGGACGCGGCAAGGGTGAATTGGTAGTTCGGTTCGGCATACACAACTTCAGGCAGCCGCATCAAGCGGCTCGCCGCGTCGAGCGGATCGACACCGGCGGCGAGGTGCAAGCGCCAGACCTGTGCAAGGCCGATTGCGTCGGGTTGTGCGCCGGCGAAGAGTGGTTCGGCAGCACCGACAGCGGCGAACCCGGCAGCGCCGGCAAGTGCGGCCGGGGCGTGTGGATCGGACGTACGCAGCTTGACGATCAACTCATTCGGCGCATACGCCGGTTGAACTGCGGCAAGGGCGGCGCGCGGGATGGCCGGCGGCATGGCGGTACAGGCCAGGGCGACAAGCATCAAGACGACGAACATACGATGGCGGTGATGCATCAAATCCTCCTTGCGCAAGGTCACTCGGCCCGTAGGGCTTCCACCGGCTGGAGATCGGCGGCACGCAGCGCCGGGTACAGCCCGAAGAACAGGCCCACGGCGATCGATGTGCCGGCAGCCAGCACAATGGTGAGCGGGTCGATCTGTGTCTGCACCTGATCGACCAACCGCCGAAGCAGCAGCGTGCAGGCGGCGGTGAGTGCGACGCCCAGGCCGATCCCGATCAACCCGCCGGCCAGACTAAGCACGATCGCCTCGGTGATAAACTGCGCGGCGATGTCGCTACGACGGGCGCCGATCGCGCGCCGGATGCCGATCTCGCGGGTGCGTTCGCTAACCGCCACAAGCATAATGTTCATGATGCCGATGCCGCCCACCAGCAATGAGATCGCCGCGATCGAGCCGAGAAAAATCGTGAGCGCGCCGGTGACAATCTGAAAGGCGTCGATCAAGTCGCCCTGGGTAAGGATGCTGAAATTGCTGCTTTCGTACGTCAGGCCGCGCCGCCCACGCAACACGCCGGTGATCTGATCAATTGCCGCTTGCGGATCACGATCGGCTGTGATCTGCACATAGATCACACTCAGTTCGACCCTGCGCGCCGTGCCGGCCGGCGGCGGAAAAAGTCGCTCCTGCGCGGTGCTGAGCGGAATAAACACGCGCTCGTCTTCGCGACCGCCGAAGGTGCTGCCGCGCTCGGCCATCACACCCAGCACCGTGAATTGCATGCCGTTGATCCGCACCCGTTCGTTGATCGGATCGGCGCTGCCGAAGAGACGCCGGGCGACGGTTGAACCAAGGACGACCACACGGGCGCGGACATCGACATCGGCCTGGCCGAAGTAGCGCCCGATCGCCACATCGGCGTTGCGGATCAGCGGGTAGTTGGCGGTGGTGCCGGCAACCTCGATCGCCTGTGCTTCGGCAGCGGCGCTGATCTGGGCCGATTGCAGAAATTGCGCGCCAACCGCCAGCGCCGCAGGCACCAATAGCGGATCGGCCAACGCCTCCAGATCGTTGTTGTCCAACTGCGCCGGCAGTTGCTCTTCGGGGCGCGGCTCGCTGTAAACGAACAGCAGGTTGGTGCCGAGAATATCGAAGCGATCGATGATCAGTTGTTGCACCGCCGCGCCGATACTGAGCAGAGCGACAACCGCCGCCACGCCGATCACCACGCCGAGCATGGTAAGGGCGGCGCGCAGTTTTCCCGCCAGCAGGCTGGTGATTGCGATTCGGATCGCCTCGATCAGACGCATTGGTCGCTCTTTCGGTTAGCGGGTTCCCGGCAATGGAACCGATAACGGATCGGTCACCACCGACTGATCGGCGATATAGACACAGGCGCGCTCATCGATCCCGCCGATAATCTCGATCGTGCTCTGGCTGCTGCGCCCCAATTCCACCGCCACCCGACTCCATTCCGGTGCGGGCGGTCGTTCGGCGGCCGGCAGGTTACAGAAGGCCGGATCGTTCAGCACGCGCACAAAGGTTTCGGCGCCTTCACGCTCGATCGCCCGACGCGGCAACACCAATGCGTTGTTGCGGCGATCGACCTCGATCAGGGCGGTCGCCGACATCCCCGATCGCAGATCGCTGAGATCGCCGGTAACCTGAACCCGCACCAGGTATGCGGCCACGCCGCTGTCGCCGCCGCTCAGCAAGCTCACCTGCTGCACAATTCCGTCAAGCGGGCGATCCGGCAGGGCGTCGAGGCTCAGGGTGCCGGGTTGGCCCGGCCTGATCTGCACCACATCCAGCTCATCAACGGTCACATCGACATAGAACAGGCTCGGATCGACCAGCATCACATGGGGGCTATTGGGATCGACCCGTTCGCCGACCACCAGATTAAGTTGGGCCACACTGCCGTCGAACGGCGCAATCAGCGTGGCCGAGTCGAGGGACAGATCGGCCAGAGCAAGCTCGTGCTCGGCGATCCGCATGCGGGCCTGAGATAACGCCAGATCGCTCGAATCCGGCCCGGCCAGCAGGCTATCGAGGGTGGCCTGTGCTTCGCGCACCGTGGCCTCGGCGCTCAGGATCTCGCCGCGCCGACGTTCGCCGCGCAATCGC
>JAAUQO010000188.1 GCA_012032775.1 Oscillochloris sp.
CCGTAACCTGCACTTGTGCACCGGCGAGCCCGGGCTGAAGCCGCCAGCAGGGCCGCTTCGACCCGACGGGCTTCGGTCTGCGTCCAGGCGCGGGCGTCGATGGTCAGTTCGGCCTCGGCGGCGACGACATTCGGCCGGGTGCCGCCGGCAACCGTACCGACATTCAGGGTGGTGCCGTGTTCCATGTCGGCGAGGGCGTTGATAGCCATAATCTGATGCGCTAATTCGCTGATCGCCGAGATGCCTTTCTCAGGCTCAACACCGGCGTGGGCGGCGCGACCGCCGATCTTGACTGTGAACATCCCGCCGCCCTTGCGTGCGGTCTTCAACAGGCTGCCCGGCTCCACCGGCGGTTCCAGCACAAACACATGCGCCGAATCAGCGGCGGTCGACTCAATCAGCGTGCGCGAGGTTGGGCTGCCGATCTCTTCGTCGGAGGTAAGCAAGATCGTCACCGGGCGCGGCAGATTCAAGCCCAGAGTTGCAGCGGCGCGAATCGCGTATTCGGCTACAACCAGGCTCGCCTTCATATCGTAGGCGCCCGGCCCGTAGGCAGTTTCGCCTTCAACGCGGAACGGCCGTTCGGCCAGCGTGCCCGCCGACCAGACCGTATCGTAGTGGCAGAGGATCAGTGCCGGGCGGGCATCAGCCGGTGCGCCGGAAGCGGCAACGCTGATCCGCAGATGATCACCGCCATGCGAATTGGCTAGCCGCTCCACCATACCCAGCGGCGCAAAGCGTTCGGCCAGCCGATCCGCCAGCAGATCACAGCGGGCCTTATCGTGACTGGGACTTTCGAATCCGACATATTCGGCGATCCGTTCCAGTAGCGCCGGGCGCTGCTCGGCGAAGTGTTGCAACAACATTGGAAACCTTTCCATTCAATCCGTGCAAAGCACTGGCATCTTCGGCATTGTATCCGGTTTTTATGCGCCTGGCTCATCGGGCGAGCAGATCTGCGCGATCGTCAGATCAAACCTGCGAGACGTAATATCGCTCGGCGATCCGGCGCACGCGCTCCTCATCAACTGCATAGCCGAGGCCAACTCGGTCGCTGAGTGTGATCGCGCCGGCAACGGCGCGAATCGGCGGATCGACAATATCTTCGGCGTAGTATTTGTCGGAGCCGGAGACATCGCCGGGGATGCTGTAACCGGGCAAACCTGAGATCGCCAGATTCGCCGCCCGCCCCACGCCGAATTCGTGCATGCCGCCGCACCAGACCGGCACGTCCCGCGCGGCGCAATAATCGTGGATGGCTTTAGCGGGGCCAAGGCCACCGACGCGGCTGACTTTGATATTGATGATGCGACAACTGCCGAGATCGATCGCTTTGCGGGCGTCGTCCACCGAGTGGATGCTCTCATCGAGGCAGATTGGGGTTTCCAACTGGGCTTGCAGAACCGCGTGATCGATAATGTCGTCGTGGGCCAGGGGTTGCTCGATCATCATCAACCCGAACTGGTCGAGGGCTTTGAGTGTGGGCAGATCGGCCAGTGTGTAGGCCGAGTTCGCGTCGGCCATCAGCGGCAGATCGGGGAAGCGCTCGCGCACCGCCGCAATCACGGCGACATCGTTGCCGGGGCCGATCTTGAGCTTGAAGCGGCGATACCCCTCGCTGCGATATTGTTCGATCAGCGCGAACAGATCCTCGACCCGCTCCTCAATCCCCAGACTCACGCCTGAGGAGATCGCGCGGCGGGTGGCGCCGAGCAATGCGTGCAGCGGCTGATTGGCGGCGTGGGCCAGCAGATCCCAGGCCGCGATCTCCAGGCCGGCTTTCGCGAACCCGTGGCGCTTCAGACGAGCGTAGGAGCGGGCCAGTTCGGCGCTATCTTGCCATTCCTTGCCGATCGTCAGCGGTAGCAGGAAATCCTTCAACACATGCCAGCATGTCTCGGTGGTCTCTTCACAATAGTATGGATCGATCGGACTGGGCGACTCGCCCCAGCCAACCAGACCGTCGGCATAGAGCTTTACCAGAACGTGGGCCTGTTCGGCCTTGCGGCTGGAACTGGTGGCAAATGAGCGAATCATCGGCAGGCGCACAATGAACAGTTCGGCGCGTTCGATACGCATTGGCATACTCCCTGAACGTGGGCGTTTATCCGGCGAGTATAGCACTGCTCGGCAAAAACGATGATCGTGCAAGAGTGCATCGCGGTAGAATAGACGAATGTGTCGTCCATGATGAATGCAGCGAATGGGGGTGGCATGCGAGCGCCGAAATATTCAACTCGGCGGGTAAGTATCCGCAGTATCGGCAGCGTGGGGTCGATCTTGAGCATCGGCAGCGCGGGGTCGATCTTGAGTATCGCCAGTGCGGGCGCGATCATCAAGGTGCGCGGCAAAGGCCGGTAGCAACACAACGGTGAGAGTATCAAACATACGTGAATTGTTGTTGGGTGTGGGGAGCGAGTGCTTCGCTTTGCGCCAGGCACCCAAGCCGCCGGAGGCGATCATGAATGTGAGTTGGCGCATCTATGATGCAGACGCGGCCGATTGGCCCGCGCAGGTTGATCGGCTCTGGACGCGAGCGCGGGGCGAGCCGTTGTTGCCCGATTATTTCGTCAAGACGACTTTTGTGAAGCTGGGCGGTCGGTTACTGGAACTGCTGGTCGATGCCGGTTCGGCGGCGATCGGCCTGCTCTTTCCACGTGATCTGGTGGCCGGGCGACGGATCTTCACGCTGCGGCTGCATGCATTCGGCCCGCTGCCTGATGATGCGCAGCTTATCTCGGCCCTGACACCGCTCATAGCCCCAGATATGGTGCATATCTACCGCCCGGCCGAAGGCCGCAGTTTCGCCGGCTCGCATCTGCCGATTGGTGATTTTGATCTTGGCGCACCGGCGGCCGACGAGTTGCCGGCGATCAAGGCATTACACGCCGCAATCTGGGGCGGCGGCGACGAGGCGCGGTATCCGAACGATCTGCATAGTGCCGAATTCGGCCCCGGCACCTCGCTGGTGGCGCGCAAACATGGTACGTTGGCCGGCTTTTTGTTCGGCTTTGTGCGCTTCGGCGGGCCGGCGGATCTGGCGGCTGCCGGTGTCGCGACCGCGATCGGTATCGAGTCGCAGGTGATGGGGATCGCGCCGGAGTTTCGGCGCTTTGGGTTGGCTGCGACCCTTAAACGCGCTCAGGCGCGGGCGGCACTTGCGCGCGGGATCGGGCTGATTCGCTGGACTGCCGACCCGCTGCAATTTGCCAATGCGACGTTGAATTTCGCCAAGCTACGGGCGGTTTGCGGCCAGATCTACCCCGACTATTATCCGTTTCGCAACGCCCTGAATCGTGTGCCGGCCTCGCGCCTGGCGCTTACCTGGTTGCCTGATTCGCTGTACGGACGCCAAGGAATGCTTGACGTACCTGCGGCCCGCGAGTTGAGCCGCTACCGCGAGGTTGCGATCCTGAATGATGGGCCGCATCGCCTGACAGTGCGGGCCGGCGCACCACAGATCGCGCTGGAAATCCCCGCCGACTGGACGACATTGCAGCACGAGCATGAAGCATTGGCCGCTGCGTGGCGGCGCACCAGCGATGGGTTGCTGGTGGAGCATCTCGGTTTCGCACCCGGCCGTACCTGCTCTGCGATGTAGCGGTTGCGGGCGAACGGCGCTACCTGATTGGGACGCAGTTTGATCTGCGGTTGCTTGGCGGGGATTGAGCGACCGGCTCGGGCCGGGGATGAGGGCTGCGGGAGCGGGCTGCGGGTGAAGCATTCGCATGGATGTTACGGCAAGGTGCGGATGCGTGGCGGCGAATGCTTCGCCCTGACGGCCGATCAGGTCGCCTGTATCGTTGTAAGGGAGTTATGTCCATGGCTGAGCCGATCTACTATCGGAGCGCTCGCGAACTCGCGGCGCTGATTGCAGCGCGTGAGGTGTCGGCGGTTGAGGTGTTGGAAGCGCATCTCGACCGAATCACTCAAGTAAACCCTCAGGTCAACGCAATCGTGACCCTGGTTGCCGAGCGGGCGCTGGCCGATGCGCAGGCCGCCGATGCCGAGTTGGCGGCGGGCACGTTGCGCGGCCCACTGCATGGCCTGCCGGTGGCGCATAAGGATCTGACCGAAACCGCCGGGATTCGTACCACCTATGGCTCGCCGATCTTTCGGGATTTTGTGCCCGACCGTGATGCGGTGATTGTGGAGCGGTTACGGGGTGCGGGCGCAATCACGATTGGTAAGACGAATACGCCGGAGTTCGGCGCCGGTTCGCAAACCTTCAATCAAGTCTTCGGCGCTACCCGCAATCCCTACGATCTGAGTAAAACCTGTGGCGGCAGCAGCGGCGGTGCAGCGGTGGCATTGGCCTGCGGCATGGTGCCGCTGGCCGGCGGCAGCGACATGGGCGGCAGCTTGCGCAATCCGGCCGGGTATTGCAATGTGGTCGGGTTTCGCACTTCGCCGGGCCGGGTGCCGAGTTGGCCGGCGCGCACGAACTGGTTGCCGCTTTCGGTTGATGGGCCGATGGCGCGCACTGTTGCTGATATCGGCTTGATGCTGGCGGTGATCGCCGGATTCGACGGCCGCGCGCCGATGTCGAGCGAGGGCGATCCGGCGATCTACGCCGGCGATCTGGGCCGCGATCTGCGTGGCGTGCGGCTGGCCTGGAGTCCGGATCTCGGTGGATTACCGATCGATCCGGCGGTGCGCGCGTTGTTTGCGGCGCGACGGGCCGACTTCGCGGCGTTAGGTTGCGAGATCGAGGAGGCGACGCCGGATTTCCAGGATGCCGACGAGATCTTCATGACCTTGCGGGCGCTCAGTTTCGAGGCCGGCCTGGGCGCACTGCTCGACACCAATCGTGAGCAGTTAAAAGATACCGTGATCTGGAATATCGAGGCCGGTCGTGCCCTGAGTGGGCCGCAGATCGCGCGGGCGATGCGACTGCAAGCCGAATTATACCAGCGGGTGCAGCGCTTCATGGAGCGCTATGAATTTCTGGTGCTGCCGGTAGCTCAGGTGCCGCCGTTCCCGGTCGAGCAGCCCTATGTTAGCGAGATCGACGGTGTGCAGATGGGCAACTATATCGAGTGGATGCGCTCGTGCTACTACATCACCGTCAGCGGTTTGCCGTCGATCGCCGTACCTGCCGGCTTCACTGCGGCCGGCTTGCCGCTTGGCTTGCAGATCGTCGGCCGCTACCGCGACGAACTGGGCGTATTGCAACTGGCGGCGGCATACGAGCAGGCGAGCGGCTTTGGGCAGCGCCGGCCAGATCTGTACCCTACGATCGAAGCCGAAACGAGGTGAAGACAAAGCGTTCGGCGGGCCAGAATCCAAGGCCACGATAAACTTCGTAGGCGCCGGAGTTGTTTTCCATCACCATCAGATAGACGCGCGGCGCGAGCCGGAAGCAGGCATCGGTAAGCGCGGACGTGCAGGCGCTGGCTAATCCCCGGCGGCGAAAGGTGGGGTGGGTAACGATATTCCCGATCTCGACCACGTCGGGTGTGGCGAAGTGAGTCGTCGCCATGGCTGCGAGCTGCGTATCGATGAATGCGCCGAAGGCCGGCCCATGTGTAAGCACCGCATCGCGCCAGGCCACCAATCCGCCAATCTTGGCAAGGGCGGCCATCGCCGGAAGATCATCGCCGCGCAGCCGGCGCACCTGCGGATCATCGCGCCGGCGCAATGTTTCCGGCTCAGCAACCATTTGCGTTTCCGGCTCGGCCGTCTCGATCACCGCGCAGGCGGCCAGGCCGGGTAGTCGCTGCTGGGGGATTACCGTGCCCAGCGCCGCCTCACGCAACTCCGGCGCCCGATCGGCGAGCATTGTCAGCAGTTGCGGCAGGGCCGGGCCGGGTTCGGCGGCGAAGGCAAGGGCCGGGAACGGCAGATCGCGGTAATACGATGCCACGCCCTGAACCATCCCCTCGCTATGCGCCACAACAACCGTACAATAGGCGCGCAGTTGCGTAAGGTTGGAGAGCGGAATCGCATTGCGATACGGTGAGCGGCGCAGGTACGATACCGCCGGCGCCTGCCAATACTCATCGAGATCGACAACTTCAATTGACATAAAAATTGCGGTATAACTGAGTGCGGGTACTGATCCTTACCGAGGTATTGTAGCATGTGCAGTGGACAAGTTCGACAAATGAGGAATGGAACGGAATGAGTGCAGCGACACCTAAAGCGCCGCTCAGCGGCACGCCGGCGACAGTTGCAACAATGCGCCGCGATCTGGCGGCCCTGGGCGTGCAGCCCGGCATGAACCTGCTCGTTCATACGGCGCTAAGCAGGCTTGGCTGGGTATGTGGCGGCGCGCAGGCGGTGATTATGGCGTTGGAAGCGGCGATCGGTTCTGAAGGAACCCTGATGATGCCGACCCATACCACCGATCTCTCCGAGCCTTCATTTTGGCAGAATCCGCCGGTGCCGCAAGACTGGTGGCCGATCATTCGTGCTGAGATGCCGGCATTCGATCCCGACCTGACGCCATGCCCCGAGATGGGCATTGTTGCCGATACCTTCCGCAAGCAGTCGGGCGTATTACGCAGCGCACACCCGCAGGTCTCGTTTGCGGCCCGCGGCCCGAATGCAAGCTATCTTACGGCCGGGCATCGCCTGGAAGCATGTTTAGGTGAAGGTTCGCCGCTGGCCCGCTTATACGAACTCGGCGGTTACGTGTTACTGCTGGGGGTTGGTCATGGCAACAACACATCGATCCATCTGGCCGAGTATCGGGCCGATTTCACCGGCAAACGCACCATTCGCACCGGCGCACCAATCATGATCGGTGATGAACGGCGCTGGATCGTTTTTGTAGATCTTGACTGGGATGACGACGATTTCCCGGCGGTCGGCAATGATTTCGCCGCCGATACCGGATTGTTACGGCGCGGGCCGTTCGGCTCCGGTGTGGGCCAACTTATGCCGCAACGCGAGTTGGTGGACTACGCCGGAGCATGGATGGAGCGGTTTCGGGTTCCTGATGAAGGGTGAAAGCGGATCACCTTGAACCCGGTGCAGCTACCTGTCGCCGGCCGGCTGCATTCGGTATCTCGGCTCAAGCCGCACGGGACTGGAGCTTTTCGCAGAGCATATAGCCATGGCGCGGCACTGTGCGCAGATAGATCGGTTGTGAAGGGGTAGGTTCGATTTTGAGACGCAGATTCATCACATGCCAGCGAACTAGGCTCTGGTCGGCGGAGTTGGCTGGGTAGCCCCAGACATGATGCAGCAGATGCTGGCTGGAGAAGACCGTATCGGGGCGCTGGATAAGGTAATGCATCAGATCAAGCTCGGCCGGAGTAAGTTGGGCAACGCGTGAACCGGCGATCACCCGGCTGCTTTGCAGATTCAGTTGCAGATCACCAAGTTGCAGGAGATTACGGTTCGTGGGCGTATGGGCCGTGCTACGGCGCAGCAGAGCCCGCAGGCGGGCCTTGAGTTCGCGCACATCGTATGGCTTGGCAACATAATCATCGCCACCGGCATCAAGGCAGCGCACCCGCGTATCGATCGAGTCGTGGCCGGTTAGAAAAATAATCGGCACCTGAGCGAGATCCGGATCGCGGCGCAAGCTCTGGCACACATGCAGACCATCAAGCACCGGCATTTCCAGGTCGAGCACGATCGCATCGGGGCGATGGCGCCCAGCAGCGGTAAGCGCCTGCATGCCGTCAACGGCACTCACCACATCGTAGCCTTCACGGTTCAAGCTACGCTGGAGCATATCGAGCAAGCCGTTGTCGTCGTCGGCGATGAGAATACGCTGCATAATCCACCTTGTTAGTAGATGAGGTTTTAGATCGGCGTTGTAACACCCACCAATGGTTGCAATTATAGCCGAGAGCTATTACCGCAGCGGCGCTTGTCCGTGCGCGCCCCCTCCAGTCAGGTAGTTGGCATAAAGAATAGACAAATAAAAACATTTGTGCTATAGTGTAACCCTTGATCTGGTACGAAAGCATGTGAGGAGCACGAGCAATGATTGGGCGCAATAAAGTTCGCCAGGCGCAGGATGTTGTCACCTTGCAATACGCGAACGGCAAAAGCATGGCGCGGCAGGCGGGCGGCAGCGGACGTTTCGCGCCGTACGTCGGGTTTCATATCGAAGTCGGCAAGGATGCCGAGGTTGATACGGCGTTGACTACGGCGAAAGTCGCCCAAATCGAGATCAAGCATCAGCGGCCCGGCGGTGCTGAGATTATTCGGCACTGGGGGCTTGGCGAGACAGTGCGGCTCTACCCGGTAACGAGCGGCCCGGTTGCGGCGAGTGTCGCGGCATCGCTGGCTGGGAAGAACGTCGAACTGACGGCTGAGGCCGGGATCGGGATTCGCTGGGGCGAAAATGAGCGCAGCAAGATGGCGTTGCGGGGCTATCTTGATGTACTGGTGCGGGCCGGTTGCATGCGCCTGGTGCAATTTTCGGTGCGCTCACGCATGACCGACGAGTTGCTCAAGGCGCTGATCGACCATGTGCGGGTTTGTGAGGCGGCCGATCATCTGATCGATCGTACCCGCCATCCCGAAGTGGTCTGTTTGCATGAAATCGCTATGCCATTAGGGCCGGGCGAGGAAGCGCTCTGGGGCAAGTCGGATACTACATCGGTGATCCCCTTCTGCAGCACGCATCCCGATCTGGTCGATGCTGAGTATCTACGTGGCGTGTGGCGACCGGACAATGTGCATACGGCAGCGCAACGCGATTGGGAGAGTATTCAGTTGTGGGCGCATGAGTATGCGACGCAGGCGGAAGAAACAGCGCGTGTTTCGGAAGCCGTGCTCGCCAACGGCAGCGATGATGTGCTGTAATTATAGCAAGATGCCTGATGTGTGATGCCTGAGGGCGCTGCCGCGCGGCTCGCCAGTCAGGGATGCGCTTCCGGATCGGGCTCAAGGGTTGTGCTCACCGCAATAGGCGCACATGGTTGGACTACACTCACCAAGGCACTTGCGCAGGAGGTGATCGAGCAGGGGATTCGGGTTAATGCCGTGGCCCCCGGCCCGGTCTGGACGCGGTTGATCCCTGCTTCGATGTCACTGGAACAAACGGCGAAATTCGGTAAGAGCGATCCGATGGGCCGGCCGGCGCAACCGGCTGAGCTTGCGCCGGTGTATGTGTTCCCGGCTTCTGCCGATGCGAGTTATATCAATAACGAGGTGGTCGGGGTAACGGGCGGTAAGCTACTGCCGTAATGAGGTAGGGCTTGAGCCACGTCGGCTATCGGGTGATATTTCGCGTACTCCATGGCCCGGCGGTGGGCCAGTGGTGCCGGAAGAGTCCAGTGGTTATTCCGAGATAAAACCAAAATCGGGCGACCCTTGCGGGCCGCCCTTTTCTTTGGACGTTCTTCGCCGCACAAGCCTACACTTCCGAGCGCTGCGAGCCGCTTTGCTCGTAGTTGCCGCCGCTCGGCGAACCGGCGGTGCTGCCGGCCGGGAAGCTGGTGGTCGCCGTATAGCCGCCGACCGCCTGCGTCGCCTCGGGGCGCTCCTGGCGATTGTCTTCGCGGCGCGACTCATCCTGGCGGTTGTCTTCGCGGCGCGACTCATCCTGGCGGTTGTGTTCGGAGTGATCGCGGTCCGAGCGAACGCGCTGATACTCGGCATCGAAACGCGGAATGTTCTCCTGCAAGCTTTCGCGGAAATTGCGGATAGCACTGTTCACCGCTGCGCGCGCGATCGTCTCAAGCTCGTCGCGTAGCGGGCCGGCTACGCCGGACAACATGCCGGCGATCTGACCGCCGCCACCGCCGCCGCCGCCACTGCTGCGGTGCCGGCGATCTTCGTCGTAGTTGTAATTGCTTGGCGTGTACTGCTGCTCGTGGCCGCTGTTGCCGCCCCGGTTCCAATTGCCCTGCGAACTGCGATTACCCATACTGCCGTAGTCGATGCGGCTACCATAATCGCGGCTGCCTTCGTAGCGCTCGTTGGACGAACGATCGCCGGAATCCGCGTAATACCGCATCGCCTGGCCGCGATTACGCGACTCAGGATAGTCGTCCATTGCCTGACCGCGGTAGCCGTACTCGCGCTGCGAACTATCGTCGCTGCCCAGGCTGCCCAGGAAGACCCCGGCGGCAATCGCCAGCCCCAGACTGAGCCATGGGCGCTCTTCAACGTGCCGGCGCAGATCGAGTTGATCACGGACATTGCGCACGGTGTGATCGACATTGTCGCGAACCCGATTCTCGATCTGATCGACCGTATCGGTCATCGAGCCGCGGATCTCATCTATGTCCTGTCGGATGGGCTCTGTTCCTTCAGCCATTCTACGTCCTTTCTAACACTATCGATCGTTTCATGCGGTACCGGATCAACCCGCTGAACCTGTCGGATGCCACTGTAAAGGATGATGCCACCCACAATGGCGAGTACACCACCGACGATCAGGTAGGAAAGCCAGCGATCCAGGCCGACTGCAACAAGAAGCTCGGCGACCATCGCCAGTAAAAAAAGGCCACCGATCGCCGCCAGCGCTGCTCCTGCGCCAAGCAGAATTACACTCTGGCGAGCTTTATTGACTTCGCCCAGGATCTCGGCTTTTGCGAGATCAAACTCTCTGCGGATAAGTGTCTGGCCATCGACGATCAGGTTGTTGATCAATTGTGCGATCGATGGTTCCTCCGGCTGTGCGGCAGGAACTGTCGGTTCGCGAACCTCACTCTCGCCGACGGCACGAAAACGTGCATCAGCCATACTACCTCCGCCCCGATTTCATACTCTTACTAAGAATAAAGCCCAGCCCAAGGCCGAACGCCAGTGACTCCATGGGGTGATCGCGGATCACCTGCTCAAGATCGCTGCGTACGGTTTGCGGGTTGGAGCGCTGCAGGTACGTGCCGCTGCGCTCAAGCATACGTGCCGCGTCGTGGGCCATGTTGCCGGCCTGACCTTCAGGGGCGCGCTGGCGCAGAGTTTCGGCAAGGCCATGCATGCGATCGCCGGCATTTGTCATCGCCGAGTCGGCGCGATCATTTGCTTCGCGGCCTTTCTCAGAAGCGCGGTCGCGCATCTCACCGGCGCGATCTTTCATCTCGTCGATCTTCTGGCCGGCGCGATCTTTCATCTCGTCGGCCTTCTGGCCGGCGCGATCGCGGGTTTCATTGGCCTTATCGGAAGCGCGCTCCGCCGCCGAGCGATCGCCGGTTCGGGTGCTTTCCGGAGACGTAGTGATGCGTGTGCGTTCAAAATCGCTGTTGCTTGTCACGAGAGACTCCTCTCTACACGGCGCTGAACCTGACGGCTCGCGCGAATGTCATTGCTCACCAATACAGTAGTGCAGGTATCGTGCCACGGTTACATCAGAGCCATTTATTGCCGGCAAACCGGAAACCTGCGAAAGCACATCTGCCCTAGGACGCTCAAGCGTCCGTACGTCTCCGGCGCACATCGCCCTGTGACGGCCGCAAGGCCGTTACAACCGCGACGGACGGAGGCCGACCTGCCCTAGGCACCAACGGCCCGTTCGCCGGGTTCGCGGCGGATACGTTCGAT
>JAAUQO010000189.1 GCA_012032775.1 Oscillochloris sp.
GGGCGGCGCGATCAAGTCAAACGCGAATGGTGCGCCGGCAATGATGAGCAGACCGACTGCACCGGCCAGGAATAGGTAGATCACCAGTGCCTCGGCGAACTTTGGGCCGGGTTCGGGGCCGGCGCCGATCGCAAAGCGACGCGGCGCCCAGTCGAGCGAAAACGGCCGGTTGACCAGGACATCGAGGCCGGTGGCCAGTTTATAGGCAAACGTATAGATCGCAACCGCCTCCAGCGAGATCAAGCCTTGCATAATGTAGCGGTCGGAGGCCAACAGAACATATGCAGCGGCGGCGGCGGGCAAAATCGGCAAGCCGTAAGTCACAACTCGGCGCAGGCCCTGTTTTTCGAATCGTAAATACAGGTAGGAGCGCACCGTCCACATTGCCGCGAGCAGCGAAAGCGCGCTCCCTAACAAACGCCCCAGCAGCGCCCCGGCCAAACCATAACCCAGCAGCAAGCCGGCACTTGCACCGGCCATAAACAGACAGAGACGCAAAAACGAGAGCCCGGCGAACGAGGCGGCGCGCTCGCGGATGCGGAGAATACTGAGCAGAAGATTGAACAGCGTTTCGATCGGAATAATCAGCAAAGCGGGGATGAGCCAATCAGTCCGTAGCGGGCAGAGCAATTCTGCACCGCAGACGACGGGCGCAACCAGGGTAGCCGTAGCAGCCAGCAAGCCAACCAACACAAGCGACCAGAGGGCAACGCTCAGCACCACAGTTCCGGCCAGTCGCCGGCGCTCCTGCTCGTCGTCGGTGGCCCAATATTCGCGCATCAGGCCGACATCCATGCCGAGCATCGCGAACATGCCCAGCACCAGAATCGCGATCTCGTAGATCGCCCAGATGCCGTATTCAGCCTGCGAGAGCAGATGCACCAGGACGGGAATCAGCAATAGCAGTGCGGCACTATTGGCAACACTGCCTAACGAATAGGCGATCCCGGCCGAAAATATTCTTCGTTGCATACCTGTGAATGGCCTGTCGGAATGACGATGGTTGGGGATTGTGATTGTATACCACAGCTCACCGAAATCGCTCCCGGTGTATCACTGACAGGCCGCCTTCTGAATCTCCAGGTCAAGTTCTATGCCGGATGGAATTTGCGCGCAATACATCTCGCGCAACTCAGTCGCTTCCAGACGACCGATCATCCGCAAGAGACCATGCCAGAGATCACGATTCTCCGGTTCCAGGGCGAACGCCTGTTGTATCGACGCAACAGCATCGGCACGTTGCTCAGGCACAAGTTCATACAGCACCAGGCCATAGCTCATATTGGCCCAGGCATAATTCGGAGCAATCGCAACCGCCTGCTCCAGATCGGCAAGTGCCGGCTCAGATTGGGCCAGTTGCATAAGCACCAGTGCCCGCGCACGATAAAGTGCAGCCATCTGCGTGGTTGTCTGCACTGTTGCGGGTGCGATGGTGATCGCGTACGTGAGCGCCTGAAGTGCAGGTTCCGGCTGAGCCTGCCGGTAAAGCAGATGCCCCAGGTTACCCAGGCTTGAAAGCGCTCTTCCTGGGTCGCCCAGCCCTGGTCGATCTCGATCGCCAACGCTAATTCGCGCTCAGCCGCAGCGGCATCACCCTCCTGGTTCAACACCTGTGATGCCAGGTAGTGCCGGCTTGAAGTTAAGGTTGCGCCGAGCAACTCGGCCTGCCGGTACAACTCCATCACCTGAATCGTGTCACCCTGAGCAAGAGCCTGCGAGCCGCGTGCCGCCAGCGAGTCGGCCGATTGGCCGGTTAAACGCAACAACTCACCCGCCTGCTCATCCCGACCGGCCTGTTCATACAGGGCAACCAGATCAGCTTTGATCAGCGGGCTGCGCGGCTCGCGCGCATAGACCTTTTCCAGCAGCGCAATTGCGCGCTCGGTTTGACCATCAAGGGCATAAGCTGTGGCCAGGCGACGGATGGCGAGCGGAGCGGAGTTTGTGGCTTGCACTGCTTCTTCGGCGGCGTGAATCGCAGCAACGCGCACCTCGACATCAGTGGGGTTGGCTTGCGCCGATGCGAGCAGGCCGGCCGACGCCGTGACGGTTCCAGCGCGACCTACGGCGGGTGCGACAAGTGCTATCAGCAAAAGTGTCAGGAGAAAGGGGAATAGAATCATCAGGCGCCGCCCGAGCTTCGATCGGTCTATGTCTGGGAGTGACCCAATCTGCTCTGAGGGAAGCTGCCAAATTTTCATATGCTTCGTCAGATAAATGCCTGCCAAATATCCTATTTCGTACTAGATTATAGCATACCGACGGCCGGCTTCCGAAAATGCGCCCTGATGCGGAATACAGTGCTGCGTCCTTTCATCGGCAACGTAAACCAGATCGTCATTTTGCCGGCGTGGGCGGGACACATGCGTCCCGCCCACGATCTCGGCTGTGATCAGCGCGCCAGATATGGGATTACCATGCGGAAGAGGCCGGCGATGAATTCGTTCGACGGGCCGCCGCCGGGGCTGGGGTTAACCACGCTAACCACGGCGCTGCGGTAGGCGCCGGCCGGCAAGCTCACTGTGATCTGGGTTGGGGTGATGGCGCTCGGCGTATAATCCTGGCCGTTCCAGCGCACTGTAGCGCCGTTCACGAAGTTGCTGCCGCGCACCACAACGGTAATCGTGCCGTTGGCCCCTGGGCTAAAGGCAACTCCGGTGACGCTCGGGATCGGCTGATCGCCGACTGCGCCGATCACAAATGTGGCGACATTTGATTCGCCGCCGCCCGGCGCCGGTTGATTACGTCGATGCCGCCGTTGCCCGCCGCAAGCAGATCGGCTGCGCCAAGAACTACTTCCAGCGTCTGCCCGTCGATGTAGCTGGTCGGGCGATTTGCGCCGTTCCACCTGGCCTGCGACTCGGGCATGAAGCCGGCGCCGTTCAGCACGACGATCACTTCGCCGGTGGTTGCGCCAACTGTGACAAATCCCGGCGCAATGGTTTGAATGACGGGAGTCGGGTTTTCGCCCGGCCCGGCAATTTCAAACGACAGGTTGTTCGAGAGACCGCCGCCGGGCGCCGGGTTTTGTACGGTGATCACGGCGGTGCCGGGTTGGGCCAGATCCGCTGTGCTTACCTGCATCTCCAGAGCCGACGGACTGATATAGCTTGTCGCGCGCTCCACACCGTTCCAGAGTGCTTTTGTGGCCGGAATAAAGCCGGCGCCATAGATGGTGATCGTGAGGCCGGGATCGCCGGCAACAGTGCCGCCGGGTGCGATCTGTTCCAGCGACGGCACCGGATTCTCGTTCGGTGAGGTGATGGTGAAACTTAGCGTGTTGCTCGCCGGCCCACCAAGCGGCGGCGGATTGGTGACGCCGATCTCGGCGCTGCCGGCGGTTTGTAGGCGGTTCGCCGCAACTGTGGCCTGTACCTCGCCCGCGTTCACAAAGGTCGTCGGTACGTTCTGGCCGTTCCAGGTTACCGCTGCGCCCTCCACAAAATTGTTCCCATTCACCGTCAGGATCAGTTCGGGGCTGCCGGCGGCGGCCGAGGCCGGTGCCAGGCTGGTGAGTTGCGGCACCGGGTTGGCCAGGCCAAAGGCGGTGATCTGATTGTCGCTGCGGCCGGTGACGAAGATCATGCGCCCGTCGGGGCTGACTTTTACGTCGCGGGCGTTGCCGAGCGGCGGCTGGCCGCCGGCGTTGCGCTTGATCGTCTGCACCTGGGCTAGCTCGCCGGTTTGCTTGTCGCGGGCAAAAATACTCACGGCGTTGCTGTTGAAGGCGGTGGCGAAGAGATAGTTCCCGTCCGGGCTGATGGCGACCGAACTGACCGATTCGAGATCGCTGATCCCATCCTGGCTGTGGCTGTAGGTATCCACCAGGGTCAACAAGCCCGTGGCGGGGTTGCGCTTAAAGGCCGTGACTGAATTGCCGTCGAAGCTGGCGGTATAGAGGAAGTTGCCGTCGGGGCTGATCGTGACGCGGAAAACACCATTGAGGCCGGCAATAGCCGGGGCTTTGTACACGCCGCCGTTCACCGCCGTTAGCTCGCCGGTGCTCGGATTACGGCTGAACGCAACCAGTGAACTGCTCGAATATCCGGTTGCGTACACGTATTTGCCGTCCGCGCTCATGGCCATGCCATAGGCGCCGTTCAAATTGGTGCTGTCGATAATCTCCTGGCGAACCGCCGGCAAATTCAACAGTCCCCGCAGGCCGCCGGTGCCGGGGTCGCGCCGAAATACGGTGATCGCGTCGCTGCTGATGCCGCTCACATACAGAAACTTGCCGTCGGGGCTGAGCAGCGGCTCATAGGCGCCGTCCAGACCCTGAATACGTTTCACGGTACAACCCGGCGTCAGGCAGAGGGTATAGGCGCTGTCGAATTTGATCGAATCCTGATAGGTTAGTGCGCCGGTCTCTAGATTGCGTTCAAAGACATTAATCGCATCGTCGCTAACCGCTGCGGCGTACACAAAGCGCCCGTCGGCGCTTACCACACTTAGCCGCACGCCGGCCAGGTCATCGCCGCCGGAAAGGCCGTCGGCATAGCTGAGCACACCGGCCGGGTAGCCGGCGGCATTCCGGGCGTAACGGTTGATCACGCCGTTGCTGTCGTTGCCGACATAAAGGTGTTGACCGTCGGGGCTGAGGGCGATGCCATAGGGGCCGCCGGCAGTCGCCACCGATACGCCGGTTGTCTCAAGCACCAGTTGCGGCGGCGGATTGCCGGTACACTCAGGGTAAAGCTCACAGTTGGTTGCAATGGATCATTTGTGGTCATCGTCAGGGTTGCCGAACGCGGCCCAAGTGCGGCCGGCGTACAATTGATATTACGGGTAACGGCTCCGCCGCCGTTGGCAATGGTGATGTCGGCGCTCGAATTCAGGGCGAAATCGCCGGGATTGAGGCCGCCAAGGGTGATAGCACTTACCTGAAGTTGGGCGGTGCCGCTCTCGCTGATCACCAGCGGCAGGCTTGCAGTTTCGCCGAGCCGTACCTTGCCGAGGCTGATCGGGCCGGGTGCGATCGGCTGTGCGGCAAAGCCCGCCACCGGCGTCGGCGTGCCGTTGCAGGTCAGATTGAAGAGCACACTCGGATTGCTTGGATCATTGGTGTTGAGGGTCAGCCCGGCGCTGCGCAGGCCGGAAGCCGCCGGCGTACAGCGCAATGTGATCGTTTGGGCCGGGTCGCCGGGGTTGATCGTCAGCGGCAGGTTCGTCTGCAGGCTGAAGTCGGCCGCAAGCGCGCCGCTAAGGGTTCCGCCGCTTACGGTAAGTGGCGCAGCGCCGGTATTGAAAACGCTGAAACCGGCGTCGATACTGGTGTTGACGGTGGCATTGCCGAAGGGGATCGGGCCGGGATCGACCGGCGTGGAGCCGAATCCGGCCACGGCGGCCTCATTCTCCAACGCTCCGATATCGCAGGCCGATCCGCCAACCCCATCGCCATCCTGCGGACGAGCACGGCCGGTCTGGTCTGCGCCGCCAACCGGCTGATCGGCGCAGATTTGCGGATCGCCGGCATCGATCCCGGCGCTGCCCGGCAGTAATTTCATCGTCAGCAACAGATCGAGCGGGCCGCCGTTAAAACCCGGCGCATCCAGGTTCGCGTTGGCATTGCTCTTGTCGCCGCTTGCATTCAGGCCACAGCTGTTGCCGCTGTCGAGGTTATGGCCGAGCGAACTGTATGCGCCGCCGGAGCAGTTCGCGCTTACACTATCGGCCACAAGCGTATTTGCCAGCACCGTCACCTGGGGATAACCATTGTTGGGCGCCTGACTATAGAGTGCGCCGCCTTCGATGCCGGCATTCAGCGCCAGCGTCACATTGAGCAACGTGCTTTTGGGGCGAATATTACTGCCCTGTTGGGTATTGTTGGTCACAATCGCGCCGCCGCGCGCCGTAGCGGCATTCGCGATCAGGGTACTGTTGCTGAGATTCAGTTGGCCGCTGCGGTCGTTCGCAATTGCGCCGCCGTCGCCGATAACGCCGTTATTGAGAAAGGTGCTATTGGTCAGATCGAGTTTGCCGGTGCTGAAGATCGCGCCGCCGCTGCGCTCGGTGCCGGGCGTGCCGGCCAGATTGCCGTTGAAGGCGCTGTCGCGCACCGTCACTTCGGTGCTGATATTCAGGAAGATCGCGCCGCCATCGCCTTCAGGGCTAAGATTGCCGTTAAAATACCGCGCGTAATTGTGAGCCGCTGGTCGCTGCTGGGGTTACCATTGAAAAAAATCGCGCCGCCGCCGACATCCTGGCCGTCGTCGTCGTCATCGTCGCCGTCGGCAATATTGCCGTTGAAATCACATCGGTGAGCACGGTATTCGAACTGGCCGAGATCGCGCCGCCATCAATTTTGGCCGTATTGCCGCTGAAAATCGTCCCGGCGACATTCAGTTCTTCGCTGCCGCCGGAGTAGATCGCGCCGCCGCTGCCGTTGGGAGCTTTATTGGCGGATGAAGAGTGAGCCGGCGATATTGACGGTGCCGCCGCTGTTATAGATCGCGCCGCCGCCGCTGGCTTCCTGAAAATTGTCGAGGAAACTTGCCCCGGCAACATTGAGAATGCCGCCGTTGACCGTAATGCCGCGCTCGCCTTTCGTAATCGTCAGATTAGCCAGGTTCAAAATCCCATCGTTGGCAACCGTCAGGATCGTACTGTTGCCGCCATTACCGTCGGAGCCGTCGAAAATCACCGGGCCGGTGATGGTGACGATTTGCTGATAAAGGGCAAGGTGCCGCCCTTCATCTGGATGGTGCCGGGAGCATCGAAGGTGATTGTTAATGGATCGCTCAGATTGCCGCAATCATCATTCGAGGGTACGTATAAGGCTTGAAGCGCTTCGCGCAGCGAACAGGCGCCATTGTCTTCCGTCTTATCGCCTTCGGAAGTTTTGACAATAACTGAGGATGCCGCCTGTACCGATGAGGTGGGAAGAAGTGCCAGTGTAACCAAAAACACTGCCAACAACGACAAACCACGTGCCCAGGACGTAATCACCAAGCGCTGCCTCATTGTAACCCCCTTATGCAAGCGAACGATCGTCGCGTAACTGACTATTGTACGCCACTCAACGCACACATGGCGGATTTACCGCTAAAGGGAACACAATATGCAACGGCAGCCAGGTATTCCATCAACCTGATTATGAAGCGAGATTTATTGATTCTCCAATGAATGCTGATGTATAATCAGGCACATCAAAGGCCCCCCGACAACAACTATTGCCATCCGACCAGAACCGAGAACCCAGCACCAGGAACCGCTGGAGCAATCTGCAGAACCGACTTCACAACCAGGATAGAATTGCTCTATGTGCGCATAGGCAGAGCGCCTTTTCGCCGCTCAGGAACCTCGCAAGCTCACCTGCATCAGCATCAAATCGCACACTTACACTGTACTGAGGGAGAAACACTTCATGCCGGCAAATGATCTCATTGGTACAGAGCATAATGCCCATCTTGATTGGCTGCTCAATAACTGGATGATCGGGGACTCGCCGGTTTGTTTCCTGCAAGGATTTCCCGGTACAGGCAAAACAACCATTGCCCGCGCATTGCTTTCAAGAGCAATTGCCGCAAAAACGCCTGCCGTCATTATCACCGTACCGGAAACAACAAAAGATCCTACCGACGATCTTTTGCTTGATCTGGCAATGGAACTTAACAGTGCCGGAAAAACCGAGTTAGCGCAGGCGATCGACAATAATCGCCCCCTCCTTGAAGTCCTAAGTTCGATCGTAAATGACCCGATTCTTATTATTATCGACGAGTTTCAAAATGCCATGCAAGGCCCTGGAGGCGTCACGGTAGGTGGGTTTGCGAAAGTACTGAGTACCCTGGCAAATCGAAAGTGGCTGAAAGGCCGTATTCTGCTGCTCACCAATCGTCTGGTTGAAGAAGATCGTTTGACAGAGCCATATGCGATCCGCACCCTGAACGGAATGTCTACCGACGACGGTGTGGAGCTACTGGAGTATTTTGCCCACAAAGGCGGCAGGATCGACGAGATTACGCCCGAGCGCCGCCGGGATGTGGTCAAATGGTTAGGCGGAAACCCGCGCGCCATTCAGTTGCTTGTGCGCAGTTTGGCATATGAATCACTCGACGATCTGATCGGTATTCAACCGGAACTATGGGAGATGCGTGATCGCGAGGTTTCGGTAGAACTGATTGAAAAATTAGAGCGCGGTTTACTTGAGCGAACATTAAGCCAGATTTCCGACGAATACATGCGGCAATTGCAGCGCTTAGGGGTCTATCGCAAACCATTTGAGCGCCCGGCGATCGAACGCCTTTTCAATACCAATGGCGCGTATGCGCGCTTTCGGAACGAGATGATCGATCGGTTCCTGATGGAGCACCATAAAGGCTGGTTCAATCTGCATCCGATCGTTCGTGAGATTGGCCGGCAAAAACTGGCCCAATCGCCCGGCGATCTGCGCCAGGCCCACAGCACCACAGCGCGCTATTACACCCGTCACTTCGAGGCGAAGCAAATCGTGGGCTGGGGCGCCCTCGGCGGCCACTTCGTCGAGGCGCGCTATCACCTGGTAAAGGCCGAACGGGCTGATGATTTAAAGGACATCGCCTTCCGTTTTCAAAACTATATCTTTTCCGCGTTAAGCTCATCTTCCACGATCCCGCGGAGCGCAGAAGAATTAGATGAACGGATCGCCGTGTTGTCGGCGCTGCTGGAAACACCCGGCCCGACGAATCTCGAGTATCACCTCGCCCGGTTGTTCAAGGTGCGCAACCAGCGCAATGATCTGCGCAGAGCGCTGCACCATGCGAATCGCGCCAAGGCAAATAGCGACTATGCCCCGACCTGGCTTCTGTGCAGCGAGCTTTTGTCGCGCATGGGGCGAGTCGAAGAAGCGATCGATGTGTTGAAGGCGGGGATTGCCCGCATCCCCGTCGATCGCGATGTCAAAGCACTCTATGCCAGTTGCGCCCAGATCCTGGCCCAGCAAGGACGCCATCAGGAAGCGGTTGATCTGCTTGAACATGGGATTGCCCGCGTTCCCGTCGATCACGATGTTAAGGCGCTCTATGCCAGTTGCGCCCAGATCCTGACCCAGCAGGGCGCCCCGAGAAGGCGATCGTCCTGCTAAGCAGGGTATCGAGCATATCCCCGTCGATCATGATGTCAAGGCGCTGTATACCAGTTGCGCCCAGATCCTGACCCAGCAGGGACGGCCCGAGGAGGCGATCGCACTACTCAAGCAGGGTATCGAGTGTATCCCCGTCGATCGCGATGTCAAAATGCTGTACACCAATTGTGTTCACTTATTGATTCCGCAAAAACGCTATCAGGAAGCGATCGCCCTGCTTGAAAAAGGCGTTGTGCGCATCCCCGCCAAAAGTGGTCGGATATCGTTGTTCCAAATTCTCTCGATCCTGTATGTTGCCGATCGTAATACCCAAAAATGCTGCGCTTGTTTGAGTTGATCGGCGATGTTCAACCAGTAGAAGATGCCCTCTTACGGACATTACACAGCCAATTGCTCGATCGCTGGGCTGAGGCGGCCGAGTATGCCGAGCAAAAACGCCTGGCCGGGTTACACCACACAATGTTGGCCCATTTGGAAGCGTTCGCCTGGTTGTGTGCCAATAAACCGGAGCGGGCGCTGGCCGCGATTGAATCGATCGATGTGCTAGGCAAAGTGCCGGGCATGCAAGGATACTGGATACTCGCATTTGCCCACACGCGGTTGGGCAATCGCGCGGAAGCAAACCAGGCACTTATGCAGCACAATAAGCAGATTCAACTTCCTGAAGAGCTTAGCGAAACATTCTTGCTGAGTTTGTGGAGCACCCCTTCAACAACATCGCCGCAGCACGATCTTGCCTACTACTTCCCATTGCTGCCGACAATCCTGACCGGTTGGTCGCAATCAGTGACGCGCTTTGCATGCCAGGCGGCGTCAGGCCTTCCCGATGATCTGGCATCGACATTATCGGCATCGACATTATCGGCATCGAACCGATCTGTTTCACCACAGGAGCAAGCAATGGCCGACGCCCTGGTGGATCCTGAAGAGTCCCTTGAGCGCTATGTTGATTTCGATGTCCATATTGGGCCCGACGGCCATATTGTGGCTTCGTCGCCCGAGGGGCATGCAACCGATCAGATCTCGATCCAGCCGCCGAGCGGTCTCCGGCTTGCGTTACAGTTGATCGAGCGCCGGCAGACGGATGGGGAGTTGTTGAAAGAAATCGGCAGTTCTTTCTACGACTGGCTGTTCCCAAACCCGATTCATACGCATTTCCAACAGACTGAAGCGGTTGCCAGGCGCGACAACGCCAAGGTTCGCTTACGATTGCGGATTGAAGCCGCCGGCATTGCCGGCCTGCCCCTGGAGTTCATCTATCGGAAGGTGGGCGGTTATTTTCTGGCTGTCAATCCCGACACTGTGTTTTCGCGCTATTTGCACCTGCCGATGCCGCCCGAACGCGTACGCCGCCGCGAAGGGCCGTTGCATATGCTGGTGATCGTCGCCGATCCGACCGATCAGGCGCGGCTCAATCCCGATGAGTGGGAAGAGATTGTCAAGGAGTCTCTGGCGGAGCCCCTTAGCCATGGCCAGGTAACCCTGCAAACAGTAAAGCACGCGAATCGCAAGGAGATTCGCAATGCACTCCTGGCACGCAAGCCCGACATGATTCAGTTTGTCGGCCATGGGATGTATCGGAACGGCAAAGGCTATCTGGCGTTGGTAGAGGAAGATTCGGGGAAAACCTGGCTCGTCGATGATGAGCGCTTCGCGAGCCTGTTTATGGGCTACAATGACCGGCTCGGGCTGATTAGCCTGGCCACATGCAACAGCGCCCAGAGCGATGATCCGCAAGGATTCCTCGGGATCTCATCACAACTGGTGCAACGCGGGATACCCGCCGTCGTCGCTATGCAATACGAAGTGTATGTCAAGACAGCCAAAGTCTTTATGGAGGATTTTTACACCTCCGTCGCCGCCCGTAAACCGGTTGATTGGGCGGTACAATCGGCGCGCAAAGCCGTCTCGCTGGATTTCGGCCTCGATAACCGCGAGTTTGCCACGCCGGTGCTGTATATGCGCGCGCAAGACGGCAATGTGTTTGGCTGAGGTTAGAATTGGCATCCCGGGCAGTGGTAGGTGATCGCCTGGCCGATAAAGCTGCGGCTGATCTGTGTGGCGCAACGCGGGCATGGTTCGCCATCGTGGCCATAAATTTGCGGCGTTGGCGGGCTTTGCCGCGTACACCGCGCAGGTCGGTCATTGTGCCGCGCAACGCCAACCCCTCGTGAAGTACGTCCCGCGCCTGCGCCAGTAACCGCTCGATCTCAGCCGGTTCAAGTGAATTGGCCGCGCGATGCGGGTTGATCTGCGCTTCCCACAAACTCTCGTCTACATCGCGATTGCCAAGGCCGGCGACGATCTGCTGATTCACCAGGATCGGCTTCAGGACGCCACGTCTGCGCGCCCAGAATTGCCTGAAGCGCCGCAGGGGTGAAGGCCGGGTCGAGTA
>JAAUQO010000190.1 GCA_012032775.1 Oscillochloris sp.
CCAGCCCTTGGGGGCCGACGGGCGACCGCGAGCCGTCGTTCGTCGTTTTTCAGCCTCGCCGCGTTCGCCGGCCTGCCGGTGTCGCTGCTGGTCGCCTTCCTGCAACAGTCGCTCTACCGCCGCGCCGGCTATTCGGTGGCCGAAACGTGGATCTTCGGCCTCTTCGTGTTCGGCCACCTGGCGATCCACCAGGTGGTATTCGGCATGGTCGGGGCCTATTCCTCGGTGCCGGGGCTTGCGGCCCTCGGCCTGGTGATCTTCCTGGTCCTCGCCTATGCCCTGGTCGGCTTCTACCGCCGGCCCTTCTGGCGTTGTTTGCCGGCCGCCCTGGTGCTCGCCGTGGTCTACGTAGCGGGCATCTACGTGCTGAGCGTCGGCGGGCGCCTGCTCCTCGGCCTGTGCCTCAGCTTCAGCCTGCGCCGGCTCGGCCGGAGCACTCTGCGCCTCCTGCACGGCGGCCTTCTGCGGCTCGGAAACCTGTGCCGGCGCCGGCGCCCAACGATCGCGATATGCACCGAAGCGCCTGATCTCCTCAAGCCCACCGGCGGCGCCGAACTCAAAATCCTCGGCGGCGCGGCCGGAAACCCCGCGCTTCTTCGCAGCGGCGGCTCGCGCCCGCAGATCGTTCAGCAGCGCATCAACCCGGTCGGCAGTCGCATCATAGATATAATCAAGATTGGCTTGCAGCACCGGCGGTCGATCACATGCCGCCAGACACTTCACCCGTTGCAGCGTAAACATGCCGTCGGGTGTCGTCTGCTCTTCGACAATCCCCAGGCTCTGCTTCAGCGCATCGATCAACTCTTCGGCGCCGCAATAACAGCATGGCACATCGTCGCAGACCTGCAACATCCATGTGCCGACCGGTCGATTGTAGAAGAGGGTGTAGAAGCCCACTACCGCAAACACATCGGTGGCCGGCAGATCAAGGATCGCCGCAACCTCACGGATCGCCCGATCATCCAGATGCCCATACGTATCCTGCGCGATATACAGCAGCGGCAGCACCGCGCTGCGCTTACTCGCATAGCGCGACACAATCGTCTCGATCTCGGATTTATGTGTATCCAAAAGCATATCTATCCTCATGCTGCCCGATCCCGCCCCGGCCTCCGCGATCCCGCCCGGCCGCCGCGATCCCGCCCGGCCGCCCCATGTACGGGCGAAGCAATCGCCAACACGGCGATTGCTTCGGCCTTAGCGATCCACCTCTCCGAGCACCGGATCAAGCGAGGCGATCAGCGCCACCAGATCAGCCACCAACCGGCCCTTGGCCATATACGCCAGGCCTTGCAGATTGATAAAGGATGGCGCCCGGAAATGCACCCGCCAGGGCTTCGGGCTGCCGTCGCTTACCACATAGCAGCCGAGAATGCCGCGGGGACTCTCGATGCTCACATATGCGTCGCCGACCGGCGGTTTGAAGCCTTCCGTCCACAACTTAAAGTGGTGGATCAACGACTCCATGCTGTGCGTAATCTCGGATTTCGGCGGCGGCGCAACTTTACGATCGGAGGTAACAACCGGGCCGGGGCCGAGTTCGCGCAAGCGATCGGCGGCCTGACGCGCGATCGCGATGCTTTCATGAATCTCCAACATGCGCACACGGTAGCGATCGTAAATATCGCCCTTCTGCCCGACCGGCACCTCGAACTTATAGGTCTCGTAGCCGCAATAGGGCATCGCCTTGCGCACATCGTAGGTTACGCCGGTGGCCCGCAGGTTCGCGCCGCTCAGGCCGAATGCGATCGCCGCCACAGCATCGATCGCACCCACGCCGACCGTGCGCTCAAGCCAGAGCGGATTATTCGTCAGCAGATCCTCGTACTCATCGACCCGCGCCGGCATGATCTTCAGGAATGCGTCAACCAGTGGCAGGAAGTCGGACGGCAGATCGTAGGCCAGCCCGCCGATCCGGAAATAGCTGGTCATCATGCGTGCGCCCGACACCAACTCGAAGATATCGAGGATCGTCTCGCGCTCGCGGAAGCAGTACAAAAACACACTCATCGCCGCCAGGTCGAGCGCGTGCGTACCAAGCCAGACCAGGTGCGACGAGATGCGCTGCAACTCCGTCAGCAACACACGGGCTGTCTGAGCCCGGATCGGAATCTCGACATCCATCAACTTCTCGACGGCGAGGACATAACAAAGATTATTCGAGAGCGGCGCCAGATAATCCATGCGGTCGGTCAGCACCACCGCCTTCTGGTAGGTCTTGCTCTCCATTGTCTTCTCGATGCCGGTATGCAAAAACCCGACATCGGGCGCCACATTAATAACCTCTTCGCCGTCCAGGTCGAGCACCAGCCGCAACACACCGTGGGTGCTGGGATGGTGCGGCCCCATATTGAGCACCATCGTATCGGACTTCCCGGCGATCGCCGGCCCGGTGATCTCCTGGGGTGCCGGAACGTGGAATGGATTCGGCATAAACACTATCTCCAAATGCAACATGCAGAATGTGGAATGCAGCAGCGATCAGCGCAATGTATCTATAGACCGATCCTGCGCGAGTTATGCATAGAGCAACCATTGTTGTAGTGCTCCGGCGTTCAAGCAGCATCCTTCTGCCTTCTGCATGCTCAATTCCGCATTACTCTTTCGCAAACGGTTTCTGGGCGTAGATGCGATCCTGGTTGAAGTTAAAGGCAACCTCTTCATCGCCCAGCGGATGATCTTTCCGCAACGGATAGCCGACCCAATCATCGGGCAGCAGAATCCGCGAAAGGTTAGGATGACCGTCGAAGATAATCCCGTACAGATCGTAGGTTTCGCGTTCCTGATAATTTGCCGTTGGGTAAAGCGGCGTCAGCGAGGGGATGTGCGGATCATGTTCCGGAACACCGACCTTCAGGCAGATCCGTTCAATCCGGATGGTACTGATCAGGTGGATCACAACTTCGAAGCGCGGATCGCGGTTAAGATAATCCACACCACACAGATTTTCCAGAAAATCAAACGGCTGATCGGCATTATCACGCAGGAACGCCACGACTGTTGCGAGATCTTCGCGGCGCACCCGCACACTCAGATCACCGCGAAACGTCTCCGTCCCCAGGATTGCCTTTGGAAACCGAGCACCGACGGCGCTCAGCAGATCCTCAAACGGCATACGCTTTCCTCTTCAATTCAAAAGGCAAAATGCGAAATTGTCTGATTTAGCGCGAAATTTTGCCTTTCGCATGTTACCTTGTTACATCCGCACCAACGGCTGCTGCAGGCGGATCACATCTTCCTTTTTGCCGCTGATCTTTTCGCGCTTGACCTTCTCGTGCAGCATCATAATCCCATCGATCAGCGCCTCGGGGCGCGGCGGGCAACCGGCGACATACACATCCACCGGCACCACCTCATCGACGCCCTGCACAATCGCGTAATTATTGAACACACCGCCGCAGGCCGCACAATCGCCCATCGCCACCACCCACTTCGGGTCGGGCATCTGGTCGTACAGCCGGCGTACCACCGGCGCCATCTTGCGGCTCACCCGCCCGGCGACGATCATCAGATCGGCCTGCCGCGGCGAGGCCCGGTTGATCTCCATCCCGAAGCGCGAAAGATCATAGTTCGCGCCCTGCGAACTCATCATCTCAATGGCGCAACAGGCCAATCCAAACAGCAACGGCCACATTGCATTCGTGCGGCCCCAATTGACGACATATTCGAGTGAGGTCGTGACGACCCCCAGATCGCCGGCCTTTTGTTCTATTCCCATCGTAGCGCCCCTTTTTTCCATTCATAGACAAAGCCCACGACCAGCACCAGGAAGAAGACACCCATCGCCATCAGGCCGGGTACGCCGAGTTGCCGAAACACCAGTGCATATGGGTAGAAGAACACCACCTCGATATCGAAGACAATAAAGAGCATGGCCACTACGTAGAAGCGCACCGGCACCCGCCGGATCGCCGCGCCGATCGGTTCCATCCCCGACTCGTACGGCATCAGCTTGCGGGCGCTGTTTTTGCGCGGCCCAAGCAGTGATGACAGGACGATCACGAAGACGGCGATAAAGGCGGCAACCAGAAACAGAACCAGAATCGGGACGAATGACGCAAGCATATTGGGCTGCCCTTCGGTTCGGCGCGGCCGGGGTATCACAACAAGCCGGCAATCGCTGGACATGAACCAGTCGAACGTGTTGTTCGCTGAAGTAACCTTGCTGAAACGGCCTTTTGTGGTTGTGCGGTTTTGCACCGTTTGCTACAAAACCCGACAGCTACATCCCCTTGTTTGGGATCCGGCGGTTCGCCGATCGAGATATGCTTGTGGCGAACCAGGATGTATGGGAATTATACCTTGCTTTATCTTTGTGTCAACGCGAACGATGGGCGTACAATCCCATTGCAATCCCCGAAAATGCTGTTTGCACGAATTGATGGGCCGCATACCACCCGCTTCTATCCGGCATCCTCCCTCTTTGCAGCATATGGGCAATAAGCTTTGCGCATAATCCAGCGCAATTGCTGTGCAATTCCAGTTCATAGCTGTGTAATTATATGGCATATGCCCAACAGCCTCGGGCACCGAAGATACGCTATAATATGATTGGTTCAGGCTAAAGCGACAATTCTTACGAACCACATCCAACCGAATCTTTAATTTTGCCGCATCCTGCCCGAATGATGTATCTGTGAAGGAGTAACTATGGCGTCGAGAAGCGTCCCGCAAGGCGAGAAGATTACCATCGAGAACGGAAAACTGGTTGTCCCCGATAATCCGATTATGCCCTTTGTTGAGGGCGATGGCACCGGCCCCGATATCTGGCGCGCCAGTGTCCGTGTATTCGATGCCGCAGTTGCCAAGGCGTACGGCGGCACGCGCAAAATCAGTTGGTACGAAGTCCTCGCCGGCGAGAAGGCTTTCCGTGAGACGGGTAACTGGTTGCCCGATGAGACGGTTGCTGCGTTCCAGGAGTATCTGATCGGGATTAAAGGCCCCTTGACGACACCGGTGGGCGGCGGTATTCGCTCGCTCAATGTGGCGCTGCGCCAACTCCTCGACCTGTATGTTTGTCTGCGGCCGGTGCGCCACTTCGCCGGTGTTCCGTCGCCGGTGAAGCGCCCCGAAAACGTCAATATGGTGATCTTCCGTGAAAACACCGAAGATATCTACGCCGGGATTGAGTATCGCGGCGGTACGCCGGAAGCCGCAGCGGTGCTGCGCTTTATGCAAGAGCATTTCCCCAAAGATTTCGCCAAGGTGCGCTTCGGCACCACCGAGAAAACCAACGAGTTCCTGAGCCTGATCGATCAACCCGCCGAGAAGGATGTTGAGGTCGGCGTCGGGATCAAGCCGGTCAGTCGGCTCGGCACCGAACGCCTCGTCGGCGCGGCCATTCAGTACGCGATCAATTTCAAACGCCAGAATGTCACCCTTGTGCATAAGGGCAATATTCAGAAGTATACCGAGGGCGCATTCCGCGATTGGGGCTACGAGTACGCCGAACGGGCCTTCGGTGAATATGTGTATACCTGGGCCCAGTGGGAGCGTACCAAGTCCGCATCCGGCGAAGCCGACGCCAATGCCGAACAGAAAGAAGCCCTGGCCAGCGGCAAGATCTTGATCAAGGACGCGATCGCCGACATCACGCTCCAGCAGGTGCTCACCCGCCCCAACGAGTTCGATGTGATCGCGACCCTTAACCTCAACGGCGATTATCTCTCCGACGCCCTCGCCGCACAGGTCGGCGGGATCGGGATCGCGCCCGGCGGCAATATCAACTATGTCACCGGCCACGCGATCTTCGAGGCTACCCACGGCACCGCACCTAAGTACGCCGACCTCGATAAGGTTAATCCCGGCTCGGTTATTCTGTCCGGTGATATGATGCTGCGCTACATGGGCTGGGTTGAAGCCGCCGATCTGATCGTCGCCGCCCTGGAGAAGACGATCGACGATAAAACCGTTACCTACGACTTCGCCCGCTTGATGGACGGCGCAACCGAGGTGAAAACGTCGGAGTTCGCCGATGCGATGATCACCAATATGGATCGCATTATCGGCGACGATATCCGCCATGGCGGCGCCTCGTCGGGTCCCGATCTGGTTAAGCGCGTCGAGGCTGAGGTTTACCCACGCGAAACCGTCGGCGCCCTGATGACCCGCGGTGTGGTGAGTGTGGCCGGCGCCGCACCGCTTACCGATACCACTCACCTGATGCGCTCACGCGGTATCACAAGTGTGGTGGTTGAGCCGACGAACGGCAACGGCTGGGGCATCATGACGATGCGCGATGTGCTGAAAAAGGTGGTGCGCGAACATCGCGATATCGGCGCGGTAACGGTTGATCAGATCGCAACCCGCCCGCTGATTACGATCACCCCCGATACCAGTCTGTCCGATTGCGCCTCCCTTATGCTCGATCGCAACATCCGTCGCGTTGTTGTGGTCAAGGATAATAAGCCGGTCGGCATCATCTCGGAAACCGATATTTTCCGCTTCGTCGAAGAACAGGGCTAAATCCGACCCAACAGAGCCATCCCGAAGAGGCGCACCTTTTTGCGCCTCTTCGCATTTCCGGCGCCTCCGGAGTTCGCGTAGATCCATGCGAAGCGCCGGCCCAGAATTGTTGCAAGGTAACGATAATTTGGTATCATCATAATGTGACGCACACACCGTACCGTTCAATTCAACTATCACACCTCCTCCGGCGTTTGCTACGCACAGGCCGTTTCTACAGTATCCCCTACCTCTCCCTCGCAACTCTCTGTAGCCTGATCATTGCCGATCCGTATCCCTCTGCGCTGCTGGTTGCGGTTGCCTTGCTGGTGCCGCTTTGCTTTGCCGTGGGCATCGCCGCCCTGAACGATTTGCTGCATATCAGCCGTGATCTGCGCGCCGGACGCGGCCGCACCACCGATCGCAACTGGCTGCTGGGCCTGACGATCGGCGGAAGTGTATCAGCCCTGGGATGCGCCGGATTGGGCGGACTATCGATGATCTTCGGCCTGCTTGGTAGTCTGATCGCCGGGGTGCTCTACGCCCTCTGGAAGTCGATTCCGCTGGTCTCGAATCTGGTGCGCGGATTAACCACCACCGTTCTGTTACTTGGCGCTGCCGGCATGGGCGGCGGGTTTGTCAGCGCGCTGCTTTTCGCCGTCGGCGTCGGAATCCTCGACAGCGCCGGTAATCTCTGGGGCGATGTGCGCGATCAGGAAGTGGATCAGCGCGCCGGCACCATCACCATCGCGACCCTGTATCCCAGCCTGGCGCCCTGGTTGGCGATCGGCTTACACGCCGTTGCCACAACCTTGCTGGCTACAATTACACCATTCGTCTGGTTGGGTTTGCCGCTCGGCATCCTGCTGCTCAAGGCGCCCTCGCTGCGGGTTCACGAACACTTTCTGCAACTGAAGTATCTGACCTTCGCCGTGATCGGGATCAGTCTGGCGCCTGCATTTCCATTGGCGCTCGTAATCATCTGCCTGAGCCTGCTCGTCGTTCCGGCAAGCATGCTGTACCGCCGCATTCATACGCCGGCAACACCACTCACACCCTGACCATTCAACCAATCAGGAGGTTGTACCCACGCACCAAACCCAGTTCCAACAGTGGTCTCTCGTGCCGACAAGAATACTACATACCATAGCATAATCGCTATAACAAGGGAAGAATAATGTACCGCCCAATCAACACTGTGTCTTCGCATCTTCGCATGCTCCTGAACGATCTCGGCAACGACGGAGGATTGCTCTCACCATCGATCTACGATACGGCCCAGACAATGCGCCTTGGTCGGCGCACATTGGAACAACAGACCACAAGCATGGACTGGTTATTGAGCCGACAGGAAGCCGATGGCGGCTGGGGAGCCACTCATCAGCCTGCGGCCCGTGAACTACCGACGGTTGCGGCGCTGCTGGCGCTCGCTCCGGCAGCCGCCACCGATCGCCGGATCGCCGCTGCATGCCGGGCCGGGCACGATTGGTTCGCCCAGCAGCCCGATCGCTGGTCGGGCATCTGCCCGACGATATTCCGGTAGGAATTGAACTCCTGCTGCCGCCGCTGATCGAACAGGCGATCGCGGAACAACTAATTGCGCCGCGCCCACTCAGCAGCCTGGCCCAGTTGGGTGCCCATCGGCGCAGGTTGCTGGCCCAGTATCCCATTCAGCCCGGCAGCCCGCTCAGCCATTCCTGGGAAGGCTTAGGACTGGCGCATGATCCCCAACTCCTCGACGGTTCAGGCGGGATCGGCCATAGCCCGACCGCAACCGCAGCATGGCTCCACGCCGACGGCTCGCTTCCAGTCGAAACGGCGCAACACCGCCGGGCCGCCGCCTATTTGCGCCGAGCCGCCGCCGCCACCGGAGATCCGCATACCGGCCTGGTGCCAACCGTCTGGCCGATCGATGGCTTTGAATTAGTCTGGGTGTTATATGCTCTGGCGCTGAGCGGTTTGCTGAATCATCCGGTGGTGGCTGATCTAGCCGCCCCGCATCTCACCACGCTCCGCGCCCGCTTGACACCCGATGGGATCGGCATGAGTCCATACTTCACCAAAGACGGCGATATTACCGCAACCTCCCTCGCAACCTTGCTGATGGCCGGCAACCCGGTTGATATTCATATTATCGACCAATTTGCCCAGGCCGATCACTATCGCACCTACCCCTACGAGTTGCAACCTTCGCTCACCACAACCGCCCATGCCCTCCATGCCCGTGCTCTGGCCGGAGCCGATATCACACGCACCGCGCGTTTTCTGTCCAGCCAACAGGTTAACGGCCGCTGGACCCAGGATAAGTGGCACAGCTCGTGGTTGTACACCACCAGTGCTGTGTTAACGGCGCTCGTACACAGCGACGAACACGCCGCCTGTAGGGCCGGCATTGCTACCTTGCTCGCCACCCAACATCCCAATGGCGGCTGGGGGACAAACCACCACGCCACAGCCGCCGAGACGGCCTACGTGCAACTGGCGTTACGGCACGCGCTCGGCGTCGGCTACCACGTCAACGGCCTGACAGCCGCCCTGAATCGTTCGTGGCGCTGGCTGAACACGCAGTGGGAGCATGCCGCCAGCGCCGGCCCGCACCTCTGGATCGGCAAAGAGCTGTACACGCCCTACCGCGTTGATCAGGCATTTTTCGCCACAGCAGTCCTGGCCGAAGAACTGGCTGATGAACTTCAGGTGCCTCAGTTGTCGCGCTACCGCCGGGTTGGGTAGCAGTGCGGATAGAATACGGCAGTACAATACTGTGTGTTGCCTGAAGCGACGGAGCAGGCCCTTGTTGTAGGGATAGGTATATGCCGATCCAGGATGGCCTGCTGCGAAAGGATCACGGTTTTGGATCTCCGATTTTCTCAACGATCGCTGGAACAAAAGGTCGGAATCGTTTTGATCGGCGCACTGGCGGTGCTAACAGCCATTATTGCCGTGGCTGTCTGGTTGCGCGGCGATACCTGGATTCTGGTGATCGGTAGCGCAGCATCGGCGTTGATCTTCGGGGCGTTGTTCTGGGCGTACAGTAAGGGACGAAATGAGGCACCGCTGATCCTGGTTGCACTGCTGGCCATTCTGCCCGGCGCATTTCTCGATGAACTGACCCCGGCCGCTGTTGTTGCCAGCTATGTCGCCCCGGCGATTGGGTTGATCTTCCTGCGCGCACCCTGGATTACGTTCATCGGCCTGCTCTCGATCAGCGGATTGCTGATCCGTTCAGGCCAACTGTTCGCGCCGGAAAATACAACCATGCTGTTGAACAGTGTGGTCGTGATTGGCGCGCTGGCCGTGGCGCGTCAGGTGCTTGACGACACCAACCGGCGCGCGCTCAATGCCGCCGAGGAAGCTCGTCAGGCCCAACTCCAGGCTGATGAAGCCAACCGTTCAACCCAACACGCAAATGACCAACTCCTCCAGCAGACCGATCAGCAGCAACGGCTGATCGACTTACTCAATGATCTGGAGGTGCCGGCGATCAGCATCCGCAACGGCGTGTTGTTGGTTCCATTGTTGGGCAACCTGGATACACGGCGGGCTGCCCGCCTGATGGAAAGTGTCCTGGCCGCCGTCCATAGTCGGCGGGCACGCCTGTTGATCTTCGATATCGCCGGCATGTCGATCGCCGACACGGCGAGCATTCAGGCATTGCATCGCACGATCGGCGCGATTCAACTCCTCGGCTGCGATGTGCAGATCAGCGGTATACGGGCCGAAGTTGCGCAGACCCTCGTACATGCACAGATCTCGATGCCGAATGTCCGCTTCGTCCGCCATCTCTCCGATGTGATCGACACCTTGCTGCCGGACACCGAAAGCGCAGCGCTTTAACGGCTCGTTTTCACCTTTGGCAGCAGAGCAAAGACGTTTTTACTTTGGTGTGGCGACGAATCCGCCACACCAAAGTAAACCAGGGCATTCCACGTAACCCGTGCGATTAACGAAACGGCGGCGAGGCCAGCACACCGCCCGCTCCAAGGTTCCAGGCCTTATTCGGCCCCCGTTCCAACGCAAACGGCGTGTTCTCACCCAAGTTGCGCTCATAGATGTCGGCGTAGCTGCCCACCTGCGTAAGGATCTGGTAGGCGAACTCAGCGCTGATCCCCAACTGCGCACCGAAGTCGCCCTCGACACCAAGCAGTCGCCGCACCCGCGGATCCTCGCTGCTGCTTGCCAACTGCGCCGCATTCGCCTGGGTTACGCGTAACTCCTCCGCATACATCGTCGCAAACACCGCCCAGGTTATAATGTCGCGCCATTGCTCATCACCCTCGATAAACGCCGGCCCCAACGGCTCACGTGAGATCCGGTCGCCCAGAATGATGTGCGCCTCGGGATCGTCGAGCGTCTGGCGTTTCGAAACAAGCTGCGAACTATCGCTTGTTACCGCGTCGCACTCGCCGTCATCATACGCCGCATAGAGCGGGCTCTCGTCGTCGAACAGTATCGCCGCAAAATCGATTCCGCGCGCCGCAAAATCATCGTTCAGATTCTGCTCGCTGGTGGTTCCCTGCGCCACACAGATGCGCGCACCGTCCATGTCGTCAACCGTGGCGATTCCCGCATCGGCCCGCACCATAAAGGTCTGGCCATCATGAAATGTCGTCGGTCCGAATGCCAGGTCGGCCAGATCCCGGCCCAGTGTCCAGGTAGTGTTGCGGAACAACACATCAACCTGGCCGTCGCGTACAGCGGCGAAGCGCTCATTCCGGCCCGCCGTCGTCAACCCGACAAACTCGATTGCGTCGGCATCGCCAAGCACGGCCGCCGCCACCGCCCGGCAGAAATCGACATCAAATCCGCTCCAGCGATCACGCACCTGATCGTAAAACCCGAAGCCGGGCAGATCGGCATTGGTGCCGCAGATCAGCCGGCCACGCTCTTGAACCCGTTGCAACACACCGGCTGCCGGAGCAACCTGCGCAGCGGCAGGCGTATCGACCGGCGGCGCAGTCGGCGCCGGCGCATTGGCAACGGCGGTCGCTGGTAGCCGCAAGTGCCGCCA
>JAAUQO010000191.1 GCA_012032775.1 Oscillochloris sp.
GTCTTCGGACGCCGCACCTGAACAGCAGGATATGTTGCTGGTTGTGTCGCTCAACTCCTGCGGCACGGAAAACATGTCAGGTGTTCCTTGTATGGTGCAACTTCATGGCTCGGATCGAGCCGTCAGGCATGAACGTAGCGGGTTGCCGCAAGCGTTGCCTGAGAAGCTGTTGTTGAAGCGCTACGGCTTCTCGGAAGCTGTCTGCTTTAGCTGACAGAGTGATCACAATCATGGGTGCCAAGCAATCCCTATTCTTCAAGGCCCTTCCGTCGGCTGCGGCTCCACCGTTGGGATCGGCACGTCTGTCGGCCCTTCCGTCGGCTGCGGCTCCACCGTTGGGATCGGCACGTCTGTCGGCTGTCGGAACCGAGTCGCTTCCGGCGTCTGCGTGCGGCGGCACCTCGGTCAAGGCCACGGTGGGCGACAGGGTTGCAGTTGCCTGAACCGGCGTCGGTACATCGGTCGGCGGCGGCGGCACCTCGGTCGGCGAAGCAGTTCCCGGCAGGGGTGTCGGCGGCGCTAAAACCGTCGGCGAGGGAGCCACGACGCTGGGAAGTTGCGTTGGTGGAGGAGGCTCCGTTGTCGGCGGGAGCTGAACCGCCGTCGCTGAAGCGGCCGCCGGCGTCGGCGATGGAACCGGCCGGATGCGTGTTGCGGTCGGCAAGCGCGCCGGAGCGACCGCCGTAGGCATCGTGGTCGGCGACTCGGGCGGGGGTGAATTGGTCGGCTGGGATTGCGGTTCACGGCCGCCACAACCGGCCAGAAACATCAGCACCGTCACTCCGACGAGGACGAACAATCTTTCCTGATTGTGCATATCTGTTCCTTTTGCCGCCGGCAATAACCTGAGCGCAGCGCTACCTCTCGTCAGTTCGTCGCTGTCGGCTGAATCTGAGCACACCCGCGCCATTCAGGCACAAACTGCCTGATCGCGTCATCTTCATACACCTGACAAACCCGTCGTTCGATCTCACCAATCAACATATCAGTATCGGCCTGCCAGATTTGAACCGATCCATTTTCACCGCCCGTCGCCACCTCGTCACGGCTGGGATGCCAGGCCACGGTGTAGACCGCACCTAGATCGTCGCGAATGCGGCCAAGCTCGCGACCGCGGGCAACATCCCAGATCCGCGCCGTCATATCATCGGAACCGGACAGCAACCGATCGCCGGAAGGGCTCCAGGCCAGCGCACGCACAAATCCGGCGTGGCCCTCCAGCACCTGCACCACCTCACCGCTTTCCGGTCGCCAGATCCGCAGGGTACTATCGCCGCTGGCACTCGCAACCAACGCACCGTCCGGACTCCAGGCAACTCCATAGACAATCAGGCGATGCTCGACTTCAGATACCAGAGCGCCGTCGGCCACAGTGCGAACGCGGGCGTAGCGATCACTGCTTCCGGTCAGTAAACGGCTGCCGTCAGGACTCCAGTCGATGCTGAAGATATCCTCGTCTGCGCCCGACCAACCCGCGAACTCACTGCCGTCGGCCACATTCCAGATTTGCAACCTGCCGCTGCTGCCGCCGGTCGCAACCCGGCTGCCGTCAGGACTCCAGGCGACAGTATATAACCAACCGCCGGCGGTTTCTTGATCCAGGATCCAGTCATCGACGGCGAATGACCAGATCCGCAGCCGGCCCTGGATCGTGCCGAGCGCCAATGCGCTGCCGTCGCGACTCCAGGCAGCGGAATAGATACTTTCGCCTTCAATCGCCCACTGGCGCAACTCGACACCGGTCTGAGCGTCCCGGATCCGCACACGCCCATCGGCGGCACTGACGGTCAGCATCGTCGCGCCGTCGGGGCTCCAGGCGACGCGAAAGACACGTCCCAGACCACCTTGCAGATCGCGCAACTCCAGCCCGGTAGCCGCATCCCAGATCCGCAGCAACGGCTCGCGGCTGACCGTCAGAATAGAAGCGCCGTCGTCGCTGAAGCGGGCGTGGATGACACCACCGACAAAACCGCGCAATTGGCGCAATTCAACGGCGGTGCCGACATCCCAGAACCGAACCGTACCGTCATCACCGCCACTCAGCAGCGTACGACCGTCGGGATTCCAGGCGACAGTGTAGACAAAACTGGTGTGTCCACGCAAAACCGCCCGTTCACTCCCATCGGCATTCCAGAGTCGCGCCGTAAAATCGCCGGCGCCACTGGCGATCGTACGACCGTCGGGGCTCCAGGCGATCGCCAGAATCGCGCTGCGATGCCCGCGCAAAGTGCGTAATTCGGCGCCGCTCGCCACATCCCAAACCCGCACCAATTGATTTTCACCGCCGGTTGCCACCAGGCTGCCGTCGGGGTTCCAGGCGGCGGTACGAAACTGATCCTCGGCGTCGCCGTCCTGAATTGTCAGCAGCGGCTGATACTCTGTCGCATCCCAGATTCGTACCGTGCCACCGGCATCGCCGCTCAAAAAGCGTGAACCGGCGGGATTCCATGTCACAACCCGCACGCGCTCGGCCTGGCGCTCCAATTCGCGAACAACTGTACCGGCGGCAACATCCCAGATCCATAGGTCGCCCTCAACACCGCCGAGCGCGATCAGATCGGCGGTGGGATGCCAATCGAGGGCGATCGTCTCGCCCGGCAACGACGGGATCTCGCCAACGACCGTCCCCTGATCCAGATCCCAGATCAAGGTTGTGCCGCTGATCCCAAGAGCGGCTAGCCGACGGCCATCGCCCGACCAGGCAACGGCGCGCATAGTTTCGCCCTGATTAAGCGCATGGCGCACCATCGACTCACCAAGGACGGCGTACAAAGCCTGTTGAATCTGCACATCGTCGCGCGTCTCGGGGGGAACGGCGGCGGCCAGGGCATACAAGAGCGCTTGCTGCGGGCGCCGATTCGCCTCGGCGAGCGCCAATCCGGCCTGGCCGAGTGCTTCGGACTGCGCGCGAGCCACCTGGGCTTCCGCTTCACGGGTGCGGGCTTCGCTCTCGGCGGTACGGGCAAGTTCCGCCTCGGTTTGCGCCAGCATTTCAGCACGCGCGCCGTCTGCTGTGCGATCACGGCGGCAAGGGTGGCAACCACGGCAAACAGCAGCAAGCCGGCCAAAACCAGGGCCAGTCGGCGCAAACGCCGGCTATGGTGCGCCTGTTCGGCGGCGCGCCGGGCCTCGGCATCGGCGCGATGTTCCTGAGCTTCGGCAAGCCGGCGAATCTGCTCGATCTCGGCCCGCCGGGCCTTCTCTTCGGCCGCACGGCTGGCGACGACATAGTCCTGTTCGAGCGGGTTCAGATCGCTATAATCGGCGGCCTCGGCCAATAATGCGCCGCGCAACAGCAGGCCGGGATCGTGATTCAGGCGTTGCCATTCTTCGGCGGAAGCAGTCAGCCGGCGGCGGCGGCGCAAATCGGCGCGCGCATCCTCGATCCAGCCCACCAGGCGCGGCCAGTTGCGCACCAGCGCTTCGTGGGCCACCTCAATCTGCTCATCACCGGATTGGGCGCCAATCGATCGGCGCAGCAATCGCGCCTCGATCAACCGCCGCAACACCCGATCGATCTGCTCAGGATTCTCGCCGCTAAACAATTCGACGCGCCGCACCCGATAACTCGTCACCTCAAGTCCCTCGCCCGGCTGCACCATCCGCAGCAGCATCCGGCGTGCGGCGAGCTGATCTTCGGGGATGAGCGAGTCGTACAACGCATCGGCCGCACGAGCCAGTGCCAGGCGACCGCCGCCGACCTCGCGGTAGGCTTCCAGGGTCAGCCGGTTACGATCGCGTTTGCTCCAGAGCGTCAGCAACGTAAACTGCAACAGCGGCAACGCAGCCGGTTCGCCGAGCACATCGTGCAGCAGCGCATCAACCAGACCAGGGGCGAACTTGAGGCCCACCTGTTGCGCCGGCAACTCGATCGCCTCACGTAACTCCGGCGCGGTTAAGGGCGGCAAGTAATACTTGGCCTTCTCCCAGAGCGGCAATAACGCTTCCGAGCGGGTGACATACTGCTCGAAATCGCTCCGCATCGTCAGAATCACCCGATGCGGATACGCGGGCGCTGTGAGCAACTCTACCAGGCGCGCGATGAAGGCACCGCGCAACGAGTCGCTGCTACAAAGCGTAAATGTCTCCTCGAATTGATCGACAAACAACAGCGTCGGGCGCTCGGGAAGCCGGCCGGCGGGCAAAATACGTTCGAGCGCGGCGATCGGATTGGAGCCGGGAACCATCGGCGGCAACACATCCCAGGCCGCACCATCGGCGAATACGCCGGCCTGCAAGCGCGGAATAACGCCGGCGCGCACCAGCGACGATTTCCCGCCCCCTGATGGGCCAATCACCGCAAGCAGGCGTTGGGCTTTCAGAATCTCCAGCACCTGCGCAATCACGCGTTCACGGCCGAAAAACCAATCGCGGTCTTCTTCGCGGAAGGCATCAAGCCCACGATACGGACACTGCTCCTCGGGCAATTCAGGAGCCAGATCCGGATTAAAATCAGCCAGATTGAACGCATCGATCGACTCGCCGGCGCGATAGATCGTGGCAACCCAATAATCGAGCAAACCCTGCGCGATCCAGCGACTATCGTCGTCGTCGAGCATGGCGCCACTGGCTTGCCCACGCTGCAAGAACTCGCGCCCGGCGGCGATCAACGCGGCCCGATCGCGACCCGAGCGTAGCCATGCCAACAGTTCGGCATGAGCGGCGCGGATCTCGCCGAGATTGGTGTAAAGCGGGAGCGTTGATTTGGCCATACAACCCGTGATCCTCGTACAGATGCGCGTCGTACCCAGGAACAGCGCCGAGGAAGCTGCACTTCCGTCTCAAGTGGCCAATCCCAATGCATCGAGCGGATCGCGAAAATCACGCAGACGGTTGCAGAGCGATTTTAAATCCAGATCAATGGTAAAAAAGCGATGGCTGATACGATTCTGAAGGCGATCAAAGGCAAAGCGAACTTTGCTCTCTTCGTGGGCCTGCAACGCCTGAACCAGGCGGTCGGCAGCATCGCGGATCTCCGTCGCCCAACGCTCGTTACTCTGACACAGCCGATTGATCTGCGGCTCCAGGTATGGCCATGAATACTCAAGCTCCGCCTGATCACTGCGTAATGTCGCCTCGATCGCATTCAATTCGTCGGCAAGCGTCTGCCAGCCATTATGGACAAAGACCATGGCCGACAACAACTGGTGCAACTGGCCGAGGCCGTTGATGCCGCTATCGATCTGGGCCAATTCTGCACGCTCGATCGCAAAATCGGCCAACTTCTGGTACAGACTGCGCAGCGGCTGCATCAGATCATCGACCCGCAGCAGCCGGGCCTGCTGGTAGAGATTGGCGTTGATACCGGAGAGGCGTGTATTGATGATACTCTTGGCGCGCATCGCCGTTCGCTCGATCGTATTCGAATCTTGCGACTCCAGACCGGCGCGGATATCGTCGGCGATCCGCAGCAACAGATCGCGCCAGGCCACATCGGCCACCTCGAAAAACTCTTGCTCAACCAGCCGACAGATCTGCAAATGCGTATCACGCAGATCAATCTCGCACTGTTCAATCCCGGCGACTGCATCTTCGTCGTCGGGAAACCGCCGCAATTCGCGCACCAGCATCGGCAAAGAACGGTACTGCAGCCCGTGAATCAGATCGTGCAGCAGTTTGAGATTGATTAAATCGCCAACCTGATCCCGCGCCGATGCCAGTCGATCACGAAAAATAATCAGCGCCGTGCGGGCCTCGGGGGTGCGGTCGATCACCACCCGCAGCGCGTCGATCCCGGCGGCGAAACTCGCGGCGGCCTGAGCCGGATCAGTATTGACAATGATCGTGTTATGAATGATCGCACGGGCCACATCACCGATCGAGATGTCACCGGTCTGCGCACCGTTAAAATTCACACCCGAGGCGGGAGCGGAAATCGTCTCGACAGCTTGCAACAGCGGCAGCAACTCGGGATCGTTCAACTGCTCCGCCTGCACCTCGCCGGCGACAAGATCGCCCGCACTGAAGCGGCGCAAAAGGGCAAGGACAACCGGAATGCGGTCGTGCAACTCAGGCGGCAATTGCGCGTGGAGCGTTTGATCCAACTGGCTCAACATGTGGGCAATATCACCCATAAGCCAATCCTGTATTCGCATTATTCTGGGCGAAGATAGCTGTTAGTATACCCTAAAAGATCCGCGCCAGTCACCCGGTTTATGCGATTGTCCGGTGGATATGAATCCGACCCCAGTTGCGGAATCATATCGCTACCGGGCGGCCTCTGCGATTTCAGCGTGTGTTTTGTCGCTATAATGTAGGACAAACATCACAGCCTTCAGCCTGAAATAGTATTGTCGGCAACACAACGCGCGCTTGCGCTGCCGGGTTTGTGCGGCTTCAAGCAGGCTTGTTTCGCCGGTAAGACAGGTTTTGGGCATTGGCATCGACTGAAGGAATGCTGCATTCTGCATGTGCGCCGGGCACTGTTATGTGAGGAGGGATGGAATGACCGCTACGCGTGATCAGCAGCAAGTTGTCACCGATTCGGGCCTACCGGTCGAACCGGTCTACCGGGCCGATCAGATCGGCGAACCGCAACCCGATCCGGGAACGTTTCCATTTACACGCGGAATCTACCCGACAATGTATCGCGGCCGGCTCTGGACGATGCGCCAGTACGCCGGGTTTTCGTCGGCCCGCGAAAGTAACAAGCGCTATCGCTATTTGCTGCAAGCCGGGCAGACCGGGCTGTCGGTGGCGTTTGATCTGCCGACGCAACTTGGCCTCGACAGCGACGATCCACGGGCCGAGGGCGAGGTCGGCAAGGTTGGCGTAGCGATCGACAGTCTGCGCGATATGGAAGTGCTCTTCGACAATATTCCGCTCGACAGCGTCACTACGTCGATGACGATCAATGCGCCGGCGAGTGTCTTGCTGCTGCTGTACGAGTTGGTGGCCGAAGGTCAGGGCGTCAGCCCCGATAAGCTCGGCGGGACGATTCAGAACGATATTTTGAAGGAGTATGCCGCGCGTGGGACATATATCTTTCCGCCGCGCCCAAGCATGCGCCTGATCACCGACACATTCGCCTATTGCCAGCAACACATCCCGCGCTGGAATACGATCAGCATCAGCGGCTATCATATGCGCGAGGCCGGCTGCACTGCGGTGCAAGAACTGGCCTTCACCCTGGCCCATGGCATCGCCTATGTCGAAGCGGCGGTGAAGGCCGGTCTCGATGTCGATGCGTTCGCACCCCGGCTGTCGTTCTTCTTCGTCGCCAACCCGAACTTCCTCGAAGAAGTCTCGAAGTTCCGCGCCGCCCGCCGGCTCTGGGCCGCGATTATGAAAGATCGCTTCGGGGCAAAGAAGGAAAGCAGCATGATGCTGCGCTTCCATACCCAAACCTCCGGCGCCAGCCTGACGGCCCAACAACCATTGAACAATGTGGTTCGCACCACAATCGAGGCCATGGCGGCGGTGCTCGGCGGCACCCAGAGCCTGCACACCAACTCGTACGACGAGGCGCTCGGCCTGCCGACCCAGGATTCGGCGACGCTTGCGCTGCGCACCCAGCAGATTATCGGCTTCGAGAGTGGAGTTACCGCCACCGCCGATCCGCTGGCCGGCTCGTATGTGATCGAGCATATGACCGACGAGCTTGAGCGGCAGGCCCGCGAGTTGATCGCGCAGATCGACGGGATGGGCAGCGCCGTCGCGGCGGTTGAGGCAGGCTGGACGCAGGAACAGATCGCCGATGCGGCCTACGAATACCAGAAAAAGGTCGAGTCGGGCGAACGGGTGGTGGTTGGCCTGAATCGCTTTGCCGAAGACAAGGCCCTGCCGGTGCCGATCTTCCGCCCCGACGAGCAGGTGGCCCGCGAACAGGCCGAGGGATTGGCGAAACTGCGGGCCGAACGCGATAATGCGGCGGTGCTCGCAGCCCTGGCCGAACTACGCGGCGCTGCCGAGGGCAGCGAGAATGTTATGCCGAAGATGCGCGAGGCGCTGCGCCAGTACGCCTCGGTGGGCGAAGTCTGCGGCGTGCTGCGGCAAGTCTGGGGCGAGTACCGGCCGGAAGTCCGACTATAAGCTTGATCGCGGTTGCGACGGATTTGCCGTCGCAACCGCGCCAACGAGCGTATCTGGAAGGTCGCCTGCAAACGAATCACCACGGTCATGCCACTTGACAAACACCCGATGCGGGATGATTCGACACCGCTGATCAGCGCGCCCGCTGCTGAGCCGCAAGCACCTCCGGCGGCCAGGTACTGCGGTCGATGGCAGGGCGGAGCATGCTCCGCCCCAGATCCTTACTATAAACCAAACCAACTCAGGGCGCCGCCGGCAATTCCGCCGATCAGCACCACCAGCCAGGGCGCAACTTTCCAGAAATGCAGCAGCCCGAAACATCCCAGCGCCAAAGCAAGATCGATCGGCGCATCGATCGCACTCGTCCAGACCGGGTTGTACAGCGCCGCCAGCAAGATTCCCACCACCGCCGCATTCACGCCGCGCAGCGCACCCTGAGCATCGGTACGGGCGCGCAACTCGGCCCAAAAGGGCAGTGCGCCGAGCACCAGCAACCAGGCCGGCAGGAAGATCGCCGCCAGCGCGATCAAACCGCCGACAACTCCGTTCGGCTCAGGACTCTGGACAGCGCCCAGGTAGGCCGCAAAGGTGAAGAGTGGCCCCGGTACTGCCTGGGCCAGGCCATAGCCGGCGATAAACGCCGACTCGCTCAGCCAGCCGGTCGGCACAACTTCGGCCTGCAACAGCGGCAACACCACATGGCCGCCGCCGAACACCAGCGCCCCGGCGCGGTAGAAACTATCGAACAGCGCCAGTGCCTGGCCGGGAAAGATCTGTCGAAGTAGCGGCAAACCGATCAGCAAGCCGAAAAACACGATCCAGCAGCCGATCGCGAAATTGCGCCCAAACGGCACCCGAAAGTTCCCGGCCGGCGGCGCAGTTGTGCGCAGCGCATACCAGCCATACACTGCGGCAGCGACGATAATCGCGATCTGGGTGGGGCCGAAGGGCAGCGCCAACATGATCATCGCACTCAGGATGGCGATTGTGGCGCGCACGCCATCGGGGGCGAGATTGCGCGCCATGCCCCAGAGCGCATTCGCAACCACCGCCACCGCCACGATCAACAGGCCGCGCAACAGGTCAAGATCGGCGACGGCGCCAAGGGCCGAGACCCCATATGCAGCGACAATCAGCGCCAACGCCGAAGGCAAGGTGAAACCAAGCCAGGCCATCAGGCCCCCGGCGAGCCCGGCCCGCAACACACCCAGGCCGATCCCAACCTGGCTGCTGGCCGGGCCGGGCAAGAACTGGCACAACGCCACCAGATCGGCGAAACTGCGATCGTCGAGCCAGCCGCGCCGCTCGACAAACTCGGTGCGAAAATAGCCCAGATGGGCCGTCGGGCCGCCGAAAGATGTCAGTCCCAGGCGGGCGAACGCCGCACCGACCTCAAGCGCAGAACCTTGAGCCGGGGCGGTTTGCTCGGTCAATTCGGTCATTCCATGCTCCTTTGCCGGCCCAGCCGGCGCTCCTCTCGCTTTTAGCTTAACACAGCTACAACTAATGCTATACTGGTGCAGCTGAAACCACCGGGACAGCAGCGAAATCCCCCTGCAAAAGCTGTAACGCAAGATTCCCATGACCTTTGAAATCCTGCTGGTCTTCTCCATTCTGGCCGCAACGATCGTGCTCTTCATCAGTGATCGCCTGCCGCTGGATCTGGTCGCAATCCTGGCGCTGCTCACACTGCTGCTTTGCGGAGTTTTAACGGTTGACGAGGCTCTGGCCGGTTTTTCCGATTCGATTGTGCTGACCATGGCCGGATTGTTCGTGGTCGGCGCCGGGCTTTTTCAAACCGGAATCGCCGATCTGCTCAGCCGCCAACTCTCGCGTATGGCCGGCAGCAGCGAGATCCGCCTGATCGGCGCGATTATGGTGCTGGTCGCATTGCTCTCGGCGTTCATCAGTTCAACCGGCACCGTGGCCGTCTTCCTGCCGGTTGTCGTGAGCCTGGCGTTGCGGGCACAGATCAGCCCGGCCCGGCTGATGATGCCGCTGGCCTATGCCTCACTGCTGGGCGGAATGCTGACTCTGATTGGTACACCGCCAAATATCGTGGTCAATAATCAGTTGCGCTCTTCGGGGGTTGAACCTTTTAACTTCTTCGCCTTCACACCAATCGGGCTGGTGATGCTGGTGCTCGGCGTCGGCTATATGTTGCTGGTTGGCCGGCGGCTGCTGCGTAATCCGGCCAACGAAGCGCCCGACCCGGCAAGCCCCGCACCAACTCCGGTCGATCTGATGTCGCTCTATGGCTTACCCGGCAATCTCTTTCGGGCGCGCGTGTTGCCGAACTCGCCGCTGATCGGCCAGAATCTGGCTCAGGCCAATCTGCGGGCGCGCTTTCAGGTGAGTGTGATCGCCAATCAACCGCCCCAGAGCGCCGGGCGCACCAACGATCGCCCCGAACCGGCCGGGCCGGCGACTCTGCTTGCCTCCGGCGATACCTTGCTGCTGAAAGGGCCGGGTGCAAAAGTGGCGGAACTGGCCCAGGATCAGCAACTTGAACTGGTGCCTGCCGACGAAAGCGCCGACGCATTGTTGGCTGGTGGCCAGGCCGTGGTGGAGATCGTGCTCACGCCGCGTTCACGGCTGATCGGCCAGACCGTGCGCAGTATGCGCTTTCGCGATCGCTACCGAGTTTCGGTGATCGCGATTCTGCGCCAGGGCGCCACCATGAATAAGCCGACTTCGCAGGTGGAGTTGCGTTTCGGCGATACGTTGCTGGTGATTGTGGGCGAGAAGCAGATGGCGATCCTGAATGAGGAGCGCGACGACTTTGTTGTGATCGGCCAGCACCGCACGCCCGAGGCCCAACCCAAATCGCGGCGGGCGCCGGTTGCACTGGCGATCATGCTGGCGATGCTGGTGGTGATTACGATCGAAGGGTTGCCGACGGTTACGGCGGTGCTGCTGGCGGCGGCGGCGATGGTACTTACAGGTTGTGTGACGATGAAAGACGCCTACCGCGCGATCAACTGGGAGAGCCTGGTGCTGATTGCGGGCATGCTGCCGATGGCCACGGCACTTGAGAAGACCGGCGGGATGACCCTGATCGCGAACAGTCTGACTGTCAATCTCGGCGGGTTCGGACCATTGGCGGTGATCGCGGGGCTGTT
>JAAUQO010000192.1 GCA_012032775.1 Oscillochloris sp.
CTATCACGCCTCAGGCATCATACATCAGGTATCAGGCATCACGCTCAGGCATCATACATCACGCCTCAGGCATTGTGCTTTAGGTACAACGCATGAGTCGGGCCGCAGGTTTCATGATGGTGCTGTATTGACAATTGGTAACCGCTGTGTTACTGTAACACTATGGTTACCGATCAACAACTTCAATTAATAATGGATGCCCTTGGTCATCAGACCCGGCGCGAGATCCTGGCGTTGCTGCGTGATTCGCCGCGTACCGTCGGCGCGATCGCCGAGCAGTTGCCGATCAGCCGGCCGGCGGTTTCCAAACATCTGCGCCAACTGGAGCAAGCCGGTCTGGTTGAGCATGTGAGCCGTGGGACGCGCAATATCTTTCGCCTCCGGCAAGCTGGATTCGAACTGGCTCGCGAGTATGTGAGCAGCTTCTGGGATGAAGCTCTGGAGCGCTTTCGTCGTGCCGCCGAGTCTGCCGGAGCCGAAGATCATGGCCTTTGAATCCCCCGATACGGCCAGTGTTCAGCGGGTGATTACCGTGCATTGTGCGATTGCGACCGCCTTTCGAGTCTGGACGGAGCAGATCGACATCTGGTGGCCGAAGAACCATTCGCGCAGCGGTGATCCCAACACGGTTGTTGTGCTCGAAGGCCGAGTCGGCGGGCGATTGTACGAGCGCGACAGCGCCGGCCGGGAGTATCACTGGGGCGAGATTGTCGCCTGGGAGCCACCCCAGCGCCTTGTTTATCACTGGTATCTCGGCAGCAGCCCTGAGCAACCAAGCCTGGTGGTTATTACGTTTCACGCCGAAGCGCCTACCCGCACCAGGGTTGAAGTCGTTCACCGCGGGCCGGAATTGATCGGCGAGCGCTGGCCAATCGCCAGTCCGATCTTCCACGCGGCCTACGGCCATCTTCTGCCGGCATTTGCTGCGGCCTGCGCCGGGCAACTATAAGCAGCTGCAACCTGAGTTCCCAGGTCGATACACATACCATACAAACGAGAAGGAGCGAGCTATGAAGGTGTTCAGCGCACATACGACCATCGCGGCGCCGCCGGCAACCATCTGGGCGATCCTTACCGATGCGCCGCGCTACCCCGAGTGGGATCCCGATGTGGAGCGGATCGAGGGTGCGATTGCAGCGGGCGCCACATTGACCGCGTATTCGAAACTCAGCCCCGGTCGGGCGTTTCCAGTGAAAGTGACCCAATTTGAACCGCATCGGCGCATGGTCTGGAGCGGCGGGATGCCGTTGGGCTTGTTCAAAGGCGAACGTAGCTTTAACCTCAAATCACAACCCGACAATTCGGTTGAATTTAGCTTACGCGAGGAATTCAGCGGCCTGCTCTTGCCGCTCTTTGGCCGTGGATTACCCGATCTCGATGCGGCCTTCGCCCGTTTTGCGGCGGCGCTGAAGCTGCGGGCCGAGGCGCGAACCGCCTGACCCTCGATGCCTGATGGCGCTATTTGCGTATGCGCGACCGAGATTGGCGTTTTATAGCGGTGCGCACCACGCGTGAGCCTGATCGCGGAGCGCATATCTGTCAGGCCTCAGGCATCAACTATCACGCATCAAGTAGAGCAATCCGACCAGAACCGAGAACCCAGAACCAAGAACCGCGGGAGCAGGACGCAGCACCGACTGCACAACCCGGATAGGATTGCTCTATCACGCATCAGGCATTTTCCTATAACCTTCTACGTATTGTTCGAGCCAGGTGAGGATCGCCGGATCACGGGGATTATGAAGGGTGGTGATCCGGCGCGTAAGCTGCTGCAAGGTGCGATCATCGGCGTGCAGCCGGTATCCGTTGCGCTCAAGGAAAAGCCGCAACGCCCCTGCGGCGATCCGCTTATTGCCGTCGCGAAAGGGGTGATTGGCGATCAGCAAGAACACCAGGGCGGCGGCTTTATCGATCAGTTCGGGAAAGGCTTCCTGGCCGAACGCGCCCTGGAATGGCGTTGTAAGCGCCGAAAGCAACCCCGCCGAGTTGACAATCTCAAAGCGCCACGGATCGGCGACGGCAATGCGGTCGCGAATATCAATCAGATCGCCAAGTGTGACATATTCCATACGCTGAATGGAGCATACCTTTCATTCGGCCTCACGCCGCCCGCCTACTATGCGCCTGTACCCAGTCGATCACCGCGTCGCGGCTCATACCTTCAGCCATCGCCATCGCCAGATCGTAGAGTGAGCGGTTATCGGCGCTCAGTTCGATCCCATGCAACCGCAACACCAGATCGAGTGCCGCGACCGCGACACGCTTATTGCCGTCGCTAAACGGGTGATTACGCGCGATCGCATGGGCCAGGGCGCCGGCCTTTGCCACCGGATCAGGGTAGATCTCCTCGCCGAACGCACTCTGCATCGGCACGGCTGCGGTGGTCTCCAGGCGGGTAAATCCGGCTTCGGTAATGCCGGCCATCCCGCCGAATTCCTCGATCAAGGCCTGGTGGATCACCAATAGCTCATGCGCAGTGAGTGACATCATGCTTGCGCTTTCATCGGAGATCGAAGGCGCCCGGTTAGCCCCTGGAAAGCTCCTTGCTCCATCATAGCATAGCCCCCAGGCAACCGAAATGAAACAAATGTCTTGACTTTGGGTCGCCGCTGTGTTATAGTTAGGTATATGACTAACTATCCAGCACAGCTCGATCGCGTCTTTCATGCCCTGGCCGACCCAACGCGCCGGGCGGTGCTGGAGCAACTCACCCATGGCCCGGCCCCGGTGCGTGCATTGGCACAGTCCTTTGCCATGGCGCTCCCATCGTTATGCAGCATCTCGATGTGCTTGAGGCAAGTGGCCTGGTGCAATCGCGCAAGCAAGGACGAGTGCGTACGTACTGGCTGGTGCCCCAACCATTGCAGGAAGCCGAACACTGGATGATTCAGCAGCGCGCCTATTGGTCGCGCCGGCTGGATCAACTCGACACCTTTCTTCGTGAACAGAAGGAGCCGGAACAATGACCGATCCGACAGGCTATCGATTTGACCCCGAACGTGATCTGGTGCTCGAACGAGTTATCGATGTTTCACCGCAGAAGGTATGGCGGGCCTGGACTGATCCCGAGCAATTGAAGCAGTGGTTTACCCCTGCACCCTGGAGCACTGTGGATTGCGAGATCGATCTGCGGCCCGGCGGGATTTTCCGGACAGTCATGCGTTCGCCGGAGGGCCAGGAAAACGAGGGCGTCGGCTGTTTTCTCGACGTTGTGCCGAATCAGCGCCTGGTCTGGACTGGTACGTTGTTACCGGGATTCCGGCCTGCACCGGCGAGCGATGAACTGGTATTTACCGCGATCATCGCGCTCGAACCGGCCGGTGAGGGCACCAGATACACGGCGATTGCCATGCACCGCGATGCGGAAGGCAGCGCCGCCCACGCCGAGATGGGCTTTCATGCGGGCTGGGGTGCGGCCTTAGACCAGTTGGTCGCCCTTGCTAAAGGCAGCTAATACCGGTCGGCCTCCGTCCGGCGCGGGTTTGTAACGGCCTTGAGGCCGTCACCGTGCGCTGTGCGCCGGAGATGTACGGACGCTTGAGCGTCCTAGCCGATAGGTCTTTTGTTGACATAACTACGTCAGGTTCATCAATGTTTCGCGGTACTTCGCCATGGTAATGCGCAGTTGCGCGATCAGCAGCGGCGAAGCTTCGGGCAGCGGGCGGAGCAAGATCCGTCCGCGCTCCATACGTTCGATCGCGATAACAAATGCCTGATCGGGCGCAGCCTCCAACCAATCACGCAGCATTGCCGGCAGATCGGCTTCGTTCAACACGAGATCGTTCATCAAAACCTCGCTCGTACCACAATGCAAAACACGGTTATTTCAGCGTAGCTCTGTAGTAGGTAACGCCTGTATGAAGCAGGTGTGGCGTAGTATACACCACAGCCGCCTGATGCCTGATCCCGCGTTTGCGAGATTCAGGATCAGGCGGCTGTGTATCAGGCATCACTCCAGTGGTGCCCGGGCCTTACCGACATTCGCGCATGCACCTCCTGGGCGCCGATGTGTGGCATCAATATCCGGCCTCCGAGCGATAGCGCGGCGAATCGGCCAGTGGTGCGACACTGAAAACGGCGGGATGCAGGCGGGCGCAGCTACGCAGCAGGCGCAGCGCGAACGTAAACGGCAAGACGATCAGGCGAACCATACAGAGCTCCTTACGAGAACAATCGTTCGCGTAACAACTGTCGCCTGCGGCCGGCGTGATTGGCGCAACAGTGTTAACAAAGCACATCCACTGTGCAGCGAGACGATCGTTCGACTGGTAGTTTATGCCGGCCGGTGAGCAAGCTCACCGTTGTATTGTAGCAGCCGGACGCAACAGGCCGGATCGGGCCGCAGGCCGAGAGCATCTGTCTATGTGTAACATATCTCCCTCTTATGTTACACTAGAGAATATGGTATTCCCGGCCGCTGGCTGGGTTGCCCGCCGAAAGTACCGTATCATAGGCGCTATTACACACTGTATTTTTGGATGTGCCGGCTCTTGTATGCAGACGAGTGCGCACATAGCCTCTGGGCTGGAATAGCGACAGAAATAATTATGTCAACAACAAATGTTATGGCAATGGGTGATCTTACGGCGGCGACGCCGCTCCAGGCGGCGGGCGAGTTCTGGATTCGCCGGCTGGAATTGGCCGGCCTCGACGGGGATCTTCCCGAGGACGAGGAACTGGAGGCCGAGGAGATCGCGGAACGTGATGCGCAGCGCCACCACGCTCGCCAGACGGTGAACGCCTATCAGACGGCGCTGACGCTGTTTTTGCGCTGGTTGGAGCGCGAGGGCCGCACCAGGGCGGCTGATTTGCAGCCCGACGATATTGTGCGCTATACCCGTAGCCTGCGCCGCAGCAGCTACGACCTGTCCGAGGCGGCTCAACGCCGCATTGCCTCCGGCGATCAGCCCGAGCGCCTGGCGGTGCGTACCATCCACGCCTACAGCCGACCGCTTTTCGGCTTTCTGCTGATGCTTGAGCAGGCTGGTGCGCTTGGCTTTCGCGCTGCGGTGGCCCTGGTGGAGTTGAAACGCTTCCTGCCGCGACTACCCGCCCCAAGCGCCCCAACCCCGCCCGACCTGCGCCGGTTAGTTGCATATTATGACAAGTCGCAGGACGCGAATGAGGATCCGCAGAGCCGAACCGCGCTGATTCGCTTGCGCAACGCCGCCCTGTTGCATCTGCTGTTTTCCACCGGCGCCCGCATTTCCGAGGCATTGAGCCTGAATGTCGGCGATGTATGTCGCGACCGGCGGGTACAGAGTCGTGCGATTTTGCAGGGCAAGGGCCGCCAGGAAGGCACGATCTTTATTCGGCGCCACGCCGAGCAGGCGCTCACGCAGTATCTTGCTGCCCGCAACTGGCCCGCAGCCGGTGAAGCGCTGTTCGAGTCGCTTGATCGACGCACCGCCGGCATGCGTCTGAGCCGGGTGAGCGGCTGGCGGATCGTGCATGCGGCCGCCGAAGCGGTGGCGGCGCAGACCGCCCTGGAGGGCAAACTCGACGAGGCGGCGATGCTGCGTGAGACATCGCCGCACACCTTTCGACATTTCGTCGGGTTCTTCCTGCTCAACGAAGGCGTAGCCCTGGCCGAAGTCTCACAGATCCTGCGCCATCGCAGTGTCGAGGTGACGCGCAGCTACTATGCGCGCTACCAGGACGTGCAACTTCAGGAAGTCCACGATCAATTCAGCGCCGATCCCAATGCGGAGTAACGCAGATTGCAGAACGAATCGCAATTTCAATCCAGTCGGTAGGTCTGGTCGATTGTACCGATTCGTGCCAGCAACGGTATCTCACCGGCCAGGCCACTCAGGGTAACCTTTGCTTCAAATGTGAGCCGTGCCAGCAACAGCGAGTTGATCGGTGCATCGATCAGCAGGCGTAATTCCCGATTAGAATGCAGATACTCATTCCCGAACGCCAGAAAATCCCAGGATGCGATGCGTGTTCCAACGCCGGTGCCGGCGATTTGCGGATAGTAGACAGTGCGACTCGTTGCGATTTCGGGTTTGAGCGCCAGGCTCAGAAACGTTGCCTCAAGGGTTACCGAAGTCTTCAATTCGACCGGCTCCTCGCCGCGGATCGACAACGGCATCATGTCACGGATCATGGCCGAACGGGTCGGCGAAAGGTCGATTTGCAGACGCGACCAGCGAAAACGATGTTCGGGAAACGATTGCAGGGAACACAGAAAGGCGACATCGAGAAAGCGCCGATCCGGATCGCTGTCGGGTGGTGCAGCAAGTGACCGAGCCGGTCGTTTACGCAGAATCATGCGGCTCGGCCGGCGCAAGAGTGTCACCCACCGATCGTCGATTAAGGTTTCACCCGAGCGATTCCGCAGTTGCGGATCGAGTTTTTGTTCATCAATCTCCAGGGGCTGATCAGCGAGCAGTTCGAATGCGTCTTCCATACCTGTTCCTCGTCGGATGTACCGGAACGGCCACCGGCGCCGCGACTTAGCGCCAATTGCCGATGAGTTGAAATGGTGCCCAGAAGTACGGTGATTCCCACCCAGCTACGGCACGAGTTGCCAACATGGCCTGTTGCAGGGCGTCTACTGCGCTGAGTTGGGTATTTATGTTAAGTAGCCGGTAGAATTGCTCGATCAGATACAAAGTCGAAGCATCATTGACTTGCCAGAGACTTACCAGCATGCTTGGAACACCGTCGATCAGGAATGCACGCACTAATCCGAACTGTTCATCACCAGGTAAGCTGCGGCTCACCCCGGTTTCGCAACCGCTCAGGATCACACAGTCGGCGGCAAGTACGCCAAGTTCAAGAATCATCTCGGCACTAAGCTCCTGCCCGGCGGCAAGTTTGATCGCAGCCGGCCGGGCAGAAGACTTGCCGTGGTATTCCAGGGTTGTGAAGTATCAGGCGGCGCACCCTGAAAATAGGCATGGCCGGCAATATGGACGATCTGCTCCCGGCGCAGTGCCGCACATACTGCCTTGTAGGTCACACCTTCGTGCAGGATGCCGGGAACACCAAACATTTTGCTGAGCGACTCGATCTCCTGTTGTGCGGCGGGTAAATCACGACACGAGTCGCCGAAAAAGGCGATCGCCGGTGGTTCTGCATGAAGCAGTTTATGAAGGGGCGGCCGGTGACGAAGCTGTGCCAGTACTGATGTGCTGGGAACATAGAAAACCGGGTTACGCTCGATCAAAAGCTCGTCACCGCAGGGTAGTATATGCAGCGGGAGAGCATGCAAAAATCCGTGTGGCACCAGACATACAAGATCCTGGGGTGCGGCGTAGGCGCTGATGGGCGCAACTAAGGCTTCATACGCCATCCAGGCGCGATATTGCTCCGCTGTGGCGGTAGCGAGTGTTTGGGCGTTTTGTGATGTGCCGAAGGTGCTTTCAGCAACATTTCGCACTGCACTAAGCGGCACGGACAGCCGTTTTACAACCGGTTGTCCATGAGACCATGAGCCAGGATCAGCACCAGTTCGCCACTATTAATCACATACTCCGCCAACACCATTTTCCGCGGCGCCAATTCTGTAGCAGCCTCGGCTAAGATCGTGCGAATCGCAGGCCAATCCAACGGTTGTGCCCGGTATGAGCATGTATGGCGCAGGGCAGACAACCGATCGTGGAGGCTTCGTGCACGCGTTTGTTCAGCAATTTCCAGTGCCTCGATCGCCCAGCCTTTGCGAACACACAGACTGAATAATCCTTCCGATGGGTCGGCGCGCGCCCAAAAAAACCGATTCGCTGCATCTCTGCGGGAAGGGTACTGCGCACCACCTCCCAGTTTTGCAGTGCTCGACGATAGTGCTCAGCGGCGTTCTCAGCATGATCGACGCCGGGCAACCATGCATACAGATCGCCCAGGCGTGCCGCGATCACACGTAACCCCTCCGAATCACCCAGTGGCTCCAGTAACGTGTGCGCTTGTTTATACTCGGCCAGGCTCTGCTCGGCCCATGCAGTCACATGGGCCAACTGTTCAGCAGTTACGCCTGAGAGTGGCCCGAGGGGCGCAAAACGGCGCGCTCGATCAAGTACCGGCAGTTTGGAGGAGGCCGACTCCAGCCGGGCGTCGGCGAGGTTGAGCAAGCAATAGGCTTTGAATAGATCGTTCTTGAGCACTTCGGCTAACGGCAAGGCCTGGCCCTCCAACAAGTGCAGCGCCTGATCATGTTGGCCCTGGCGGCTCAGCAGCATCGCACGATTTACCAACACCCGTAGCCGGCCGGCGTTATCGTTGCGTTGGGCGGCGATGGCTTCGGCTTCAAGCAGGATTATATGCACCCGCTCCAACCCGGCGATCTGCGGGGTTGCTTCGATGCGCTCAATCAGATCCAGGCGTGCCGTTTCGAGAACCCCATGTGCTAACAACGCTTCCCAGCGTTCTCGTGGTTGCACCACCAGCGCATTGGCGGTCTCGAATTCGCGCGCTGCAACTACAGCTTCCGCCGCATGAGCACAGGCGGCCTGGTAATCACCAAGATAGCCGAGCGTATAAGCCAGATTGGTCAGGGCGGTGGAGCGTAACTCCGGATGGGCGACCTGGGCCTCGCCGGCAGCTTCCCCCAGAATCTCCAGGGCCTCATGGGGGCGATCGGCACGCAACAGGACACTGCCCAGGGAGATCATGGTTGCGATCGCAGTAGAGCCACCGACCGCGACAGCTTCCTTGCAGGCCTGCTGCAATTGATCGAGACTGGCGTTAACCTGGTGTTGATGGATCAAGGCAATTGCCAACTGGCGGCGAGCCGGCACCAGAAGCGTAGGATCCCCAAGTTGCTCGGCCAGCGCCACGGCGCTACGCGCATATTGTTCGGCAACAGCGTAGTTCGCCGTACCGGTTGCGATCGCCGCCAGCCGCTCCTCAATCCGGCATTGCCGATCCGGCAGCCCCAGTTGTCCTGCGATCTCCCGCGTTGCCGTAAACCCAAGCTGTGCTTCGAAGAGTTGTTCGCTTTGCAATAATGCGTTGGAGGCGCGCATTGCAAATCCCAGACACAGCGTGGCAAGTTCGTGGAGATTCCGAAGACACTCCCGGCCCTCCACCGGCATGTAGGCCCATGTCTCCTCGCTCAGACCGCAGGGTATGCTATCCATCACAATCCCTACCTATTCAGCAGCGGCAAGAACAAGTGGCTATTGAGATCTCCCGCTATTGGTGTGCCGGTTGGTGTGCTGGTTGGCGTGCTGGTCGCAGTACTGGTTGGCGTGCTGGTCGCAGTACTGGTTGGTGTGCTGGTCGCAGTGCTGGTCGCAGTGCTGGTTGGTGTGCTGGTTGGTGTGCTGGTTGGTGTGCTGGTTGGCGTTGGGTCTTGGCGGGCGACGCTTGCACTTACTTCCGGGCCGCTGAAGAAAAATGTCGCCGAGGTACCGGCCGGGATAAGCGCCGCAACTTCAATCGTCACCATCTGGCCGATGTATGGCGTTAGATCGACGGAGTCGATATTGGTCCAGACACCTTCAGAGCCGCCGGTTGTGAAGGTTGTCAGCAGAACAGGCTCACCGGCTTCGGGAATGAGCCGAACCTCTAATCTTGCGTCGGAGTCGCTTGTTGCCAACGGATGTTGCGTGGTACAGTATAGATCGCGCAACCATGCGACCTCAGCACTGAGGGTAACGCGCGTATAGGCTGCGTCGCTCAGATTGAGTAATGCTTGCAGCCGTCCGGTATCACCAAGCGCAAACCCCGGACGCCCACCGCGTGGATTAGAGAGGGGACAGACATTATCCCAGGTTCGATACGAATCCGGCGAAAGGTCGCGCATCAGATCGGAATCGCGGGGATGTGTTAAGCCGAAGCTGCACAGTGGCACGCTCTCAGGCTGCGCTTCATGCAGGCTGCTCCCGCAGGGTTGATCGCCGTAGGGCCAGAACGTCGTACGCGCCTGACGAGCATCGAGTGCATGGTGTGCTTCGGCGACGGCTCCGCTCAAGCGGGTGAATGTGGCGCTATCAACATACAAATCAACACCACCGGACTGGATCAGATTACCGGCCGTCACATCAATCCGTGGTGTGGTATTGGGCGTGAACTGTTCGGCAACCGGAACACCTTCAAGCCAGGCCCGGTTCAGGCCGGGAACCCTGGCATTGATCGCCTCATCACTGACCCATGCAGCGATCGCGGTAAGTTTCCCCAGTTGCACCAGTTCGTGCAGCACCGGATTGCCTAATGCCTGTTGTTCATTGGCGAAGGCCTGATAGTTGGCGTTGAAATGATCGACAAACTGTTGCACACAGGCACTGACGATCGGATTGGTGGCCGCCGTATCATAGGCCCACTGCAAGCGCATCTCGGCCTCGACAAAGCGAATCGCGCTTCCGTCGGCCGCCACCTCGACATCTAGCTGCGGGCTAAACCACTTCCGCCACTGAATTTGCGTGTTGGTCGGCGGGGTATAGCCCTGTGCCGCAAGGCACGCCAGTTCGCTTTGATAACCGGGGACGGACGAGCTAATCGGCACGGCAGTGCCGCTACTGTTATCGTACCCAAGACCATAGTATTTCAGCAGGCGGTCGGATTCAAAGAGCACATACCCAAAGTGCGTATTGCGTACGTCCCCAAAATAGAAGACATCAAGCGCATACTGGTTCGTCGCGCTGAACTCGATTGTAACGCCGGGCCATTGATTCTGCGGAGAAGCGGCATAATCCAGCCTGGTGCGTAATGCCACCGTGAGATCATCGGGTTGGAATGCCGGGAGTGACGGGTCATCGTGACCAAACAGCACCATTTCGTTGGTACGTGAATCAACCGTTGCGCCATGCACCACCGTGATGGTGTTGCTCTGCTGGGGGGCGGCGCTTACCGTTTGTGTTGCCGGGAGGATTGGAAAACCCCCGAACAGCCCGAGCAGCGCCACAAAACAGAACGATCGTCGGATTGGCAGCCAGGATCTCCGGAACATCGCAACCTCCAGCCACTATGCTGCGTTTGAGAGCCGGATTCTCGATGCGGTCTATTGTGACACAGATTGTGCAGCCTGTGCGGCAGGATCGCAATACCTTTTGTTATGAAAACTTTACCTTGTGCATTCCAACGCCACGAATGTGCAGCCGCCGACGAATGACGTCGTCGCGGGCCTGGCTATCTACGCTGGCCCGGTCGACTGACGCC
>JAAUQO010000193.1 GCA_012032775.1 Oscillochloris sp.
GGGCACGCTTCTACCACCCGGCGCTGGGCCGTTTCCTGACACCAGACTCGCTCATTCCCGACCCGCTGAACGGCCAGGACTGGAACCGCTACACCTACGTCCGCAACGACCCGCTCAACCTCGTTGATCCGAGTGGGCATCATCCAGTGATGTTGCGACTCATGGCTGTGGCATTTGTTGGAGTGTTTGCACCAGCATTGGCTGAAGGATGGGCAGGTCAAACACCTGAGCGAAGTAAATGGTGGAATGAACACCTTGATTGTGGTTGTACACCAATCGCTGATCCCACCCTTTTATCAATTGCACCAGGGCTTATGCCTGGTGTTGCTATGGGGGTGGCATATGGACTCGGTGGTCTTGCCCGAGATGTCGAGTTAGACCATATTACCTCTTCCGATGCCGAAAAAGCAAATGTGCGAGCATTGCGAATCAATGCCGCAATGGTAGTCCCGTCGCAGCTAATAAGCTAAAGGCCATCCCACAACATCTCCAATTCAGACCTGGCTTGGTTACCAAAACGGAACTGGGAACCTATGCCGTAGGAGGCGATGGTGTTTTGGCATCGGGGGCCGTTCTTGATGCCTTCGTGCAATATTTTAGCGACAATAACCTCTGCCTCACTCCTAAACAACGATTCTATCGTGTTTTGGTCGCTGCGGGCATGGGGCTAGCAATTGGCGGAGCCGGTATGGGGTTAACGGCCTTGATGGTACGAGCTAAATATGCAACTACCACCGCCGCAGGAGCCTCAACAGTCGCTACACTCATGATCGGAGCAGCTAATGAACTCTTTGTAAAGCCTCGTGTTTTTGAAGCGTTTGAATTACAGTAAGAGGCAATAATGTAGCATCGAATATTTGGTAGTGGTTCAATGTGGAATGATCGTCATTCCAAGCAACAGCGAGGAATCCCGGTCGGGACGCTTCGCGTGTGCTTAGTGTGACATGCAAGATTGAGCCACTACCTTTTCTTGATGTTGCTGGGTTTCAGTTGGGTCATCATATTTGAAGTGACTGACAATCTAAATAACACAATTCTCAGAAACGATGGTAGTGATGCAGTGCGGAATGATGCCATCCCGACTGGAGCGTAGCGAAATGGAGGGGTCTTGCGAGGCTGCACCGCGAGATTCCGAGCGAAGCGAAGAATGACCCATCAGTCGTGATTGAGCCACTACCGAAACAGTATAGGAGAGGATGTGCATGAGTTATCAATCAGCGATCATTGCATTGCGATTCGTATTCTTTTTTGCGCTCTTACTTGTCATGTATATGGTGTACGAAAGTGGATTTTCGCTAGACGCTATCATGGGTGTACTGCTGGGTATGTTTATAGGCATCGGCTTTAACCTACTCGAAGACAGAAAAACCGAGCAAAGCCCTGGATGGGTCATGTGGGGACCATTTCTGGGAATAGCTATCCTCGGTGTTGTGCGCTTATTTGCCAATCAGGAAGTGTTGTTACTTGTGGGAATCGCCGGAGGTAGTGCATTTCTTACTATTCTAGGAAATGGCCCTGTTTTTAATACAAAGACATCTGATCTTTCAGATATTCCCCAAGATCACGCACAACAACGCCATCGTGAAAATGAAGATTGGCAGAATCGCCGGAAACAGTTACACCGCGAAGAAGAACAATGGCGTGCGGAGCAGCGCCGTCGTCGGCAGCGCTGAGCGCCGGTGGAGCACTACGAGTGACGCGGCGGGCAATCGGCTCAGTGCGATTGAGCCAGGTGCGACGATCACGGCGACCTATGACGTGGCCAACCAACTGCTCACCCTGAACGGCCTGCCGGTGCAGTACGACGCCAACGGCAACTTGCTTGCCAACAGCGAAAGATTGTCGTCTTCTTTTCAATGCAAAACACCCCGCGATCATTGCAGATCGCCGGGGTGTTTTGACGCATTAGGTGTCGGATCCAACGTAACTCAAGAATGGAATGACACTACGTTTGGCATCACAGTGCGGTAGAGTGAATCGGGATGAGGCAGTTGAGTTGGCGCTGACTACTCCATATTCCAGCGTAACAGCGGAACGCGGAGATTTCGTCTCATGTAACTCCGGAATACGGAGATCTTCCCTGCCCTTCACCGTCACCTCGACGGGAGCCTTACTGGTGGGCGGCCTTGCTACATGGTGTTGCAGAGAGGCAAATCCTCAATCTCCGTATTCTTGGATTACGCTGGATTCGATTCCATTCCGGAGTTACGTTGGACGCGACACTAGGAAGCGAAACCAAGGCCGCGCTCGCGCATCGAAACATAGCGCCCGCGGCCGATTACGAGATGGTCAAGACAGTCCACATCAAGGAGTTTCCCGGCCTCGACGATTTGCCGTGCTCAGAGGCTTTCACTTTTTCACGCTGTTACACGTACACAAACCAGAAGACGGCAAGCGACTGGTCGAAGGTTCGGCAGCGGTGTTGCCAGGCCACGGCGAGCGCGAACAAACTCCGATGCCAGGAGTCGGACGGCCCGGTGTCAAGGAGGTGCCGGTAGCCCCGTTTGACCAGCCAGCGCCCGATGCTGACAAACCAGAGGTAGATGAGACAGACCAGGATGATCAGGCGGTGGAAGCGTGCATGATCGGTGATGGCGGTTTTGCCCAGCTCAAACCCGCCGCTCTGCCAGTCCCGAAACATGGTTTCGATCCACATCCTCCGGCTGCCGAGGCGGTAGGTCTGCCAGGTCGCCGGCAGATTGGTCATCACGGCATAACAAATCAACTCATTGCGGTCATTGCGATCCTTCCAGGCCAGGACGTTCACCGGGCCGTGCTGGTCTTCGGTCAGCCAGACGTGATTGAGGTACGCGACGGTGTCACGGTCGGGGAGCCAGGTCTCCAAGGCGCGCCCCGCCTGCGCAGGGTCGATGGTGACCGTCACGTTGCCCCGGATGCCGAGCATGGCGTCCCATCCGTGACTGCGGATCCAGGCAAAGAGGGCCTGGGAGCGAAATTCGCTATCGGCATGCACCAGGATGCGGACGGCCGGCGGCAGCAGGGCGATAGCGGCGGTCAACAGCGTTTGCTGGTCGGCGAGATTGCTGGAGCCCGCGTGATCGAGCACGCGCCAGACCAGCGGGATCGAGCGGCGGCGAAAGCCCAGGCTCACCACCAACACATTCTGGGTGTCGGTCAGCACCACGCGGTCGAGCAGGACATGCACACGCTGGCGGCGCAAACCGGTGAGGGCCGCCTGGACGATCGGGTGGTAGATGCCTTCAGCCGTGAGCTTAGGATTGTCCAGCAACCGTCGGAACCGCTGGATTTTGCTGGCCTGCGCGGTCTTCAGGGGCATGGCGTCGGCCACCCGCTGCTGATGGGACGCGACGGTCTGACTCATGCCGACCAGGACACCGGTGAGCGGGTCGCGGAGGCGCGGACGCAGATCAGGCAGGGCATTCGTCAGGCGTGCGGCTATGCTATCAGAGCGGCTTGAGGTGGACATGGTGAACCCTCCATTCAGGCTGATAGGTGTTGGCACGCATATCATACTGATTGCAGGCATCGTGTCCACCTCGAATCAAAAAGTGAAAGCCTCTGAGGGGCACAGCCCCTCGTCGGGGGAGTCCAGAGGGCCGCGACCGGCCCCTCTGGCGGGGGTTCGGGGCGCGTAGCCCCGGCGACGAGAGGCACGTAGCCCCGGCGAAGTGACGCGAGGCGCGCCCTGCGCCAATGAGGAGTAGCGATGGCGGTCGAGCAAGAGCAACTCAGCATCCGCGACTCGGTTATCAATCGGCGGGCCTCGCTGCTCAATCTTCCCTGGTGGTTGCTGATCATCCTCACGGTGATGGTCTACATGGCGGTGCGGATTATTATCGATCCGTTGTACCAGGATATCTTCTTCACGATTCTGCAAGGACTCGGCACAACCCTGTATGTCACCGCCGTTTCGTTCGTCTGCGCCTTGCTCGTCGGCCTGATCCTCGGCCTCGGGCGTGTCTCGCGCAATGTGATTTTTCGCAATCTTTCGATCACCTACATTGAATTTATTCGCGGCGTGCCGATCCTGGTGCTGATCTTCACCATTTCGTACGCCGTGGTGCCGCTGCTCGCCCGCTCCTTCGGTTTGCCCAACAATGCGATCTCGCTGACCAGTCGCGCCATTATCGCGCTGGTGTTGATCTATGGCGCCTACATCGCCGAGATCTTTCGGGCCGGGATCGAGTCGATCGGCCGCGGGCAGATGGAGGCGGCCCGTTCAGTCGGCATGTCCCATGTTCAGGCGATGCGCTATATTGTGTTGCCCCAGGCGGTGCGCAATGTGTTGCCGGCCCTCGGCAACGATCTGATCGCCCTGCTCAAAGACTCCTCGCTGGTGTCGGTGCTCGGCGTTCGCGAGATTACGCAGGTTTCACGTCTGTCGGTGAGTACGACCTTTCGCTATGAAGAGACGTATTTTATTTTGACTCTGTTTTATTTGAGCATGACTCTGGTGCTTTCGCTGATTTTGCAGGCGATCCAGCGGAAAGTGAGTACGCCCCGTGGATAATAGGCATCCGCGCAGCGCCGGTGAGCCGATGGTTCAGATCGAGCATGTCTCGAAGTATTTCGGCCAGTTCTGCGCCCTGGATCGTGTGAGCCTGACGGTGGATGCCGGTGAGGTGTTGATGATCATCGGCCCTTCGGGATCGGGTAAATCGACGTTGTTGCGTTGTATCAATCACCTTGAAACGCCCGACAGCGGCCGGATTATCGTTGACGGCATTCCGGTGAGTAGCCACAAAGAAGAGCATATCAACGCCGTGCGAGCCGAAGTCGGCATGGTCTTTCAGCGCTTCGAACTCTTTCCGCATCTCACAGTGCTCGACAATATCTGCATCGCTCAGGAAAAGGTGCGCAAGCGCCCGCGCCGCGAAAGCGTGGCGATCGCCCAGGAATTGCTGGTTAAGGTGGGCATTAGCGAGCAGGCCAACAAATATCCGGCCCAGTTATCGGGCGGCCAGCAGCAGCGGGTCGCAATTGCGCGGTCACTCGCCATGCAGCCGAAAATCATGCTGTTCGATGAGCCGACCTCAGCCCTCGATCCCGAGATGATCAACGAAGTGCTTGAGGTGATGCTGACCCTGGCGCGAGAAGGCATGACCATGGTGGTCGTCTCACACGAGATGGGCTTTGCCCGCAATGCCGCCCATCAGGTGGTGTTTATGGACCAGGGGCGTATTATCGAGCAAAGCTCGCCCGACGAGTTGTTCAACAACCCGAAGAGTGATCGCACGAAGCTCTTTCTCTCGCGGATCCTGCATTAGTGGAACCGGCTGTTTTTGTCTCCCGTTGCGGCGAAGCCGCCAACGGGAGACAAATTGATCTTAATCGGAATCTTTAGTGGACTCGGGATCGGCTGGGTAGAATAACGGTACGTGGGATGCCGTATGCGGTTCGTTGATCGGCGTAATCGGCAGGTGAACCCGGAAACAAGAACCGGCGCCCGGCGTACTCTGGACGCTGATCGAGCCGTTCATCATCTCGCTCAGGCGGCGAGTTAAGGCTAAACCCAAACCGGTACCGCCATAGCGGCGCGTGGTTGATTGATCGGCCTGGGTGAATGGCTCGAATAGCCGGGCTACTTGCTCGGGCGCAATCCCGATCCCGGTATCCTCTACCTCGAAGACAACCGTGCCGCTGGGATCGGAGCCGGTTGGAAAAACACGCAGCGTGATTGTGCCGTTGCGGGTGAACTTGGCGGCATTCCCGAGCAGATTCAGCAGAATCTGGCGAACCCGCAATGCATCAGCCCAGATCTCAGCCGGATCATTGTGGTAGATAACCTGGAGCTGGTTGTTGTTCTGACGAATTAGTCCGCCGACCGCGTGACCAATGTCGTGGATCAGTGGCGCCAGCGGCGTCTCGCTCAGGTGCAATTCCATCTTGCCGGCTTCGATCTTCGAGATGTCGAGCACATCGTCGATTAAACTCAGCAGATGTCGCCCGGCGCTGTTGATGCGATCAAGATCCTGGCGGATCGCCAGCGGATCGAGATCATCGACACTTTCGCTCAGCAACTCACTATAGCCGATGATCGCATTCAAGGGCGTGCGTAGTTCATGGCTCATATTGGCCAGGAAAATGCTCTTGGCCTTGCTGGCGGCTTCAGCCGCCTCAAGTGCCCGTTGAAGCTCCTCATCGGCCCGTTTGCGGCGGGTTACATCACGGACAATCACCACAAACAGTTGCCGCTCGTCGAGCAACACCCGTCCGGAGGAAAGATCCATCGGAAAATAGGTGCCGTCGCGGCGCCGGCCGATCACCTCGCCGCCGCTACTGATCAGCTTATAGGTGCGATGCAGGGGGTCGGGGATAAGGCGGGCCGCCGGTGCACCAATAATCTCGGCTGCGCTATAGCCGAAAATTCGTTCGGCGGCCGGGTTAAAGGTTGTGATTGTATCGTGCGCGTCGATCGTCAGGATCCCGTCAACCGCGTGATCGACGATCGCCTGGCGATAAAGTCCGCTCAGTGCCATTTCGGCCGCGATCACCGCGAGGCTCTGGGCGATCGTACCGAGTTCATCGGCAGTGTTGGGTTGCTGTGCGATCTGTTGGGCGCCGCCGATCAGTTCCGCCGTCATACTCGTCAGGCCGTCGATCTGCGCTGCAAGTGCGCCGGCCAACGCAACCAGCGCATACACCGTCAGGCCGGTGATTCCGAGTACCAGTAGTCCGATCGACCAGTTGCCACGCAAGAACAGCCAGAACGTAAGCACCAGGAGGGGGGCCAGAATCAGGCCTGCCGTCAGGCCGAGTTTGTGTTTGAGCGCTAGACGATCAAGGCGCCGGATTAACGGCTGAAGCAACCTGGTTGCGCCCACCTGCACGTCTCCCACAAAGGTAAATGGCAGAGCTATCGTTACGGCTCAAGTATAGCACGCTCTTATTGAACGCGTTTTTCACAAAAAAAATGGTGCCAGCCGGCGACACGGCCGCCGGCTGGCACCACAACAAACCGAAAAAGCTTAACGCAGTTCACTCAAGAACGCACGCACCAACGGCCGCTGGGCGTCAATATCAACCAGGAACGCATCATGCCCGGCGTTGCTCGGCAACTCGATATGATGCGCGATCCGCCCGACCCACCGGGCAGTTGCAACGATCGCCTGTGATTCCGCCGGCGGATACAGCCAGTCGGAGCTGAAGGAGAGCGCCAGGAGCCTGGCCCGCACGCGTGCCATTGCCGCTTCCAGCGAACCGTAACGTGCCGGCAGATCCCAATAATCCATGGCCTTGGTGATATACAGATACGAGTTGGCGTCGAAGCGATCATTAAAACTGTCGCCCTGGTAATTCAGGTAACTTTCCACGGCGAATTCCGCTTCCAGGCTGAAGGCCGGCCCGCCCGGATGTTGCAAGCGCCGCGCGAAACGCTGCTCCAACGACGACTCACTCAGGTATGTGACATGGCCGATCATACGTGCAACCGCCAGCCCGTTTATCGGTGCTTCGTGGCCGTAATAATCACCGCCGCGCCAGTTCGGATCCTGCATAATCGCCCGGCGCCCGATACTGCCCCAGGCGATCGTCTGCGGGCTGGAGCGGGCCGCAGTGGCCAGCAGGATCGCGCCGCGCACCCGTTCCGGCGCCGCCGTGATCCATTCCAAGGCCTGAAAGCCGCCCATCGAACCACCGGCGACGGCGTGCAACTGTTCGATCCCCAGTGCATCGATCAGGCGAATCTGGGCCCGCACCATATCGCCGATTGTGATCAACGGAAAGCGCGCGCCGTAGGGTTTGGCGCTGAGCGGATCGTGCGTGGCCGGGCCGGTCGATCCCTGGCAGCCGCCGATCACATTCGAACAGATCACATAGTAGCGATCGGTATCGAAGGGCTTGCCGGGACCAACCATTGCGTCCCACCAGCCGGGTTTACGATCGGTGAGGCTGTGTCGGCCGGCGGCGTGGGCATCGCCGGAGAGCGCGTGCAGCAGCAAGATCGCGTTATCGCGCGATTCGTTCAGCCGGCCGTACGTCTCGTAGGCCAGCGTCACCGACCCCAACATCGCGCCGCTCTCCAGCCGTAACGGCTCGGTCCAGGTAAGATATTGGCGCTGCACGATCCCAACGCTATCGGAGTATGGTTCTGTTTGGACTGCTGTCATAGATTTTTTTTGTGACGGTGTTGCCCGCTTTACCGACAACACCATCACAAAAGTATCGCATTCTCAGACCCGCGCCAGCGACTGATCCAGGTCGGCGAGGATATCGTCGATCGTCTCAATCCCGATCGAGAGCCGCACATAATCGTCGGTGACGCCGGTAAGCAACTGCTCCTCTTCGCTGAGTTGGCTATGGGTGGTGCTGGCCGGATGGATCGCCAGGCTCTTGGCATCGCCGATATTGGCCAGGTGCGAGAAGAGTCGCAGCCCTTCGATGAACTGCTTGCCGGCGCTGCGCCCGCCCTTCACGCCAAAGCCGAGAATACCACTCTGGCCGCGCGGCAGATACTTCTTCACCAGTTCATAGCTGGGATGGTTGGGCAAGCCGGGATAGTTCACCCAGGCCACATTACGGTGTTCGCTCAGGAACTTGGCGACCGCCAGGGCATTGCTGCTGTGGCGCTCCATACGCAGCGGCAACGTCTCCAATCCTTGCAGGAACAGAAAGGCGTTGAACGGGCTGAGCGCCGCGCCGATGTCGCGCAGACCCTGTACGCGGGCCTTGAGGATAAAGGCCAGATTGCCGAAAGTCTGGCTGTACACCAGGCCATGATAGCTCGGATCGGGCGTGGTGAATTCGGGGAAGCGCCCGTTGCTCCAGTCGAAATTGCCGCTATCGACAATAACGCCGCCGATACTGGTGCCATGGCCGCCGATATACTTGGTGGCCGAGTGGATTACAATATCGGCGCCGTGCGTGATCGGCTGCCACAAATACGGCGTCACGGTTGTTGCATCGACGATCACGGGGACGCCGGCCGCGTGGGAGATCGCCGCGATCCGCTCCAGATCAAGCACATCAAGGCGCGGATTGCCGACCAACTCCAGGAAAAACGCCTTGGTATGCTCGTCGATCGCTGCCGCAAAGCCGTCGTAATCGCGGGCATCGACAAAGCGGGTGGTGATGCCGAGTTTCGGCAGTGTGTGGCGGAACAGGTTGTAGGTGCCGCCGTACAGATCCGAGGAACTGACGATATTGTCGCCCGCAGCGGCGATATTCAGGATGGCCAGCGTTTCGGCCGCCTGGCCGGAAGCCGTCGCAAGTGCGGCTACCCCGCCCTCAAGTGCGGCCACGCGCTGCTCGAACACATCGGTGGTCGGGTTCATGATCCGGGTGTAGATATTGCCGAACTCTTGCAGACCAAACAGCCGCGCGGCGTGGTCGGTATCCTGAAACTGAAACGACGTGGTGGCGTAGATCGGCACAGCGCGGGCGCCGGTGGTCGGATCGGGCTTCTGACCGCCATGAAGTGCCAGCGTCTCAAACCCGGTGAACGTCTGCTCGTCGGACATTCTTTTGCTCCTTACATGCTATGCCGCGCTCGTTGATGCGCAGCCAGGTTGCACATCGGTAAGCACAATCCAAATGAAAAGCCCTCATCGTCATTGATGAGGGCAGGCGTAAACCGATCGATTGCAGTGCTTCTGCATACGTGCCGCTCATCTTCCAGAATTGCTCTGTCGGAGTTACCACCGAACCTTGCGCATCAGCGGGTGCTGGATGCAACAAGCGGTTGGCGCGGTTTCACAGGGCCGATCCCTCCACCGCTCTGGATGAGCTGTTCTTCAGTTGTCTGAGTGCTGGCGTGATGATAACAAGTTCACGTAACTTTGTCAAGTACGTCTTTTGGCCCGTAATTTTCTCGTGCTGAAGGCGCGCTACACATACGGGAAATCCTAGGGTGGAGCGGCGACGCGCTTCCCGCTCCGGACGGCAGACCATGATTCCTGATCCGCATTTCTGTGATCAACTCAGCGAATTGGTGCTGATTTGTACCCCGGCAGGCGACTGAGTCGAAGGTCGCCGGCAGGTTGGGATCTTCCAGCAAGAGCAACGGCAGCACCGGGTTGGCGCAGAACTCGGCCGGGAAGATGCCGGCCAGAATCACCAGCGCCTCAGGCCGGGTGTTCGGGTCGGCGGCGTAACGTGCAAGTGCCGCTATATCGTCCGGATCGGGGATGTGACGCAAGAACGCCAGCCAGGCCGGGCCACCGGCCCGCCAGAGATGCCGCAGCATCGGCAGGTCGCGCAACTCCTGCGGGATGCCGCCGATCTCGATCAAGCCCTTCAGACTCGCGTCGTTCCACGTCATACGGTTGTTGTGATTGAAGTTTTTCGGCGGAGCCGAAGAGCTTCAATCAGGTAAAACCCTAATCTGCTGCTTTACTAACGTATTCCTCAACGCGCAACGAGATCGTTTTCGAGCCGCCGTCGTCGCCCATGGTAACGCCGTACAATGTGTCGGCGACTTCGATTGTGCCGCGGTTATGTGTGATCAGGATGAATTGTGTTTGCGAGGTGAGCCGCTGGATCGCGCCGCCGAAGCGCCCGACGTTCGACTCATCAAGTGCGGCGTCGGTCTCATCCAGGATACAGAACGGGCTCGGGTTGACGCGCAAGATCGCGAACAGCAGCGCCGCCGCCGTGAGCGTACGTTCGCCGCCCGAAAGCAGCGAGATACTTTGCTGCTTCTTGCCGGGCGGGCGGGCGATAATCTCGACGCCCTGGGTATGCAGGTTGATCTCGCCCAGTTCCTCGCCGTTCTCGCGTTCGTCGCCGGCCGACCCGCTCAGTTGCAGCCGGGCGCTGCCGCCGCCGAAGAGTTGGGTAAAAGTCTGCTCAAATTCGGCGGCGACGGCCTGAAAGGTGCGCAGGAAGCGCTCGCTCATGGCGCTGTCGAGTTCGTCGATCAGTTCGCGCAGGGTTGCGCCGGCCTGCCGCAGATCCTCCGACTGGCTGCTGAGGAATTGGTGGCGCTCGGCGGTTTCCTCGTACTCCTCCAACGCCAGTGGATTCACCATCCCGAGCCGCAGAATCTTTCCGCGCAACTGCTCGATCGCCGCTTGCAAATCCTCTCCTGAGGGCTGAGGGCTGAGGGCTGAGGGCTGAGGACTGGGGGCTGAGGGCTGAGGGCT
>JAAUQO010000194.1 GCA_012032775.1 Oscillochloris sp.
GGGCCGCCAGGGCGCCCTCGGCGACTGGCTGGCCTCGCTTGCCCCCGAACTTGGCCGCCCAGATCTGGCCCTGCGCGCGGCGGAAGCGGCCTGCGCCGGCGAGCCGAGCCTGGCCCGCTACCTGGCCGTCCATGACCTTGCCGGTGAGAAGTGGCCCGAACTGCGCGGGCGGCTCCTCGATCAGCTGCGCGCGGGCGCCGGGGGCTGGATGGGGACACGCGCCCAGGCCGAGATCTTTCTGCACGAGGGCCTGATCGACGACGCGATCACGGTCGCCGATCGCGACAGATACGGCGTGCTGGAACTGGTGATGGACGCAGCCATCAGTAGCCGGCCCCAATGGGTGATCAAGAAAGCCGTCGCCCAGGCCGAGCCGATCATGCACGGCGGGAAGGCCCAACACTACGACCGGGCGGTGAACTGGCTGCGTCGCGCCCGCGACGCCTACCGCGCTGCGGGGCAGGGAGATGCATGGGAACGCTATCTGACCGAGGTGCGGGCGACCCACGGGCGCAAGTACAAGCTCATGGGGCTGCTCAAGGCGCTGTGAGCGTCACCTCGGCGCGAGTGCCCAGTGCCTCCTCCAATTATGACCTCCAACCGCCCTCAATCAACGCCCTCGTTTCGGCAATCGCCACATCCCAGATCGCCTGCATCTCGGCGTCGCTGCGCTGGTACACCCCGGCGTAGTTGCCGTCGCCGAGACCGGCGCGCACGGCAGCAGGCCCGCTCCGGCGCAGCGCCATCACATCCACCGGCTGCTTTTGCACATCCGGCAGCGCTACATCGGCCAGTCTTGTCCAGGGAAAGTTCTCCATCCACGACGCATGAGAGGCGACCGGGTCTGTGGCCATGATCTTCGTCCAGGCCTGCGGTGCATTCCACCAGTTGTGCCACACCACCTGGGCGTCGGGCTTTGTCATGAGCCACTCATCGACAAATGATTGTGCCGGCCCATTGCCGCCGTGGCCGTTCACCACCACAATCCGCCGGAACCCCTGGGTATACAAGCTATCGAGAATGTCGCCCACCACCTGAAGATAGGTGTTCATGCGCAGGGTGATGGTGCCGGGGTAGGCCTGAAAATACGGCGTCAGGCCGTAGGACAGCACCGGAAAAACCGGCACTCCAAGGGGTTCGGCCGCTTCGAGCGCTACACCTTCGGCCAGGATACTGTCGGTGCTGAGGCTGAGATAGGCATGCTGTTCGGTACTGCCCAACGGCAGAATCGCCCGGTCATCATTGCGCAGGTAAACCTCTACCTGCTGCCAGTGCATCGTGCTGATCCGCATAATTCCTCTTCTGTTGATCCGGTTGAAAGAAACACCATTACCCAGCGGACTATTGACACGCCGGTAAAAAAATCGTATACTCCGCTCATCCAATTGTCAACAATCTTCTGAGCACCAATAGTTAGCTCGCAGCAATCGCGCACACAATCTGCACGGTTTATTTATCTATCTGAAGGGCTTTACCAATGATACTCCGCTGGCGACTTGCGTGGGGTACTTGGAGCCGTTTGTTCGATTTATCCTAAATATTGTCAACAATATATTCTTTTCTCACCATTACATGCACAGGAGCGGTGATGGATACAGTCTACACTGAACGCTTTCCGCTGCTGGGAAAGCTCGAACCCGGTACCCGCCTGCAAAAAGAGATCGGCTTAGGGGGCGCAGCATTGACGGATGAGCGCTGGCCGATCACGGCGATCTGCGGCGCCCGCCCCGGCCCGGCGGTGCTTGTAACTGCCGGAGTACACGGCGGCGAGTATCCGGCGATTGAGGCGGCGATCCGGCTGAGCCGCATGATCGATCCGGCGGCGTTGGCGGGCACCCTGGTGGTTATCCCGGTGGTCAATCTGCCCGCCTTCCGTGAGCGGCAGATGTTCACCTGTCCGGTTGACGGCGTCAATCCCAACCGCATGTTCCCCGGCGATCCCCACGGCAGCTACAGCGAGCAACTGGTCTACGCCGTGACTGAGGAGTTTATCGCCCACGCCGATCTGTATATCGATATGCACGGCGGCGATATCCCCGAAGCGCTCACGCCGTTTACGATCTGTCGGCGCGACGGCAGTCCTGCCTCGCAACGCTCGATTGAGCTTGCGACGGTATTCGGGCTTGAGAGCCTGCTTGCGATCGACAAGCCGGTGCAACAGGCCAAAGGCGCATCGAGTTATGTCGCAGCCGTCGAGCGCGGCGTGCCCGGCTTTATTGTCGAAGCGGGCGGCGTCGGCCAGTTGCAACCCGAAGCGGTCGATCTGCTGCTCGACGGTATGAAACGAGTGCTGGCCTATTTTGAGATGATCGATCTGCCGGTGAGTAACGCGCCGTCGATCCAACAGTATACGGCGTTTGAGTGGGTGTATTGCGACCATGCCGGCATGTTCTACCCGAACCTGGCCGTCGGTGCGTATGTGCAACCCGGCGCGGTGATTGGCCGGGTCGGATCGCTGTTCGGCGAGGAACTTGAGACCGTCACTTCGCCGGTCGCCGGGCGCGTGTTGTTTCTGACTATCAACCCCGCCGTGAAGCGCGGCGGCTTACTGATGGGAATTGGCGTCGAGTAAGGCCAAGAAACGGAGGAGTTCCATGCGCGGTACCCCAACCCGAACCTCACAGGCAGCCCTGAGAGGCAGCCCGGCCGCGGCCGGCGGGTCACGATCCTGTTCACTCTGCTGCTCATGCTGGGCGGTATGCTCGCTGCCTGCGCATCACAGCCCCCTACGGCACAGACACCCCCCGAACCGGCAGCCACCGCTGCCCCGGCTGCCGAGCAACCGGCAGCGTCGGAACCCGCTCCGGCGCCCGCCGCCGGCGGAACCGTCACCATCGGCCTCGACTCCGAGCCGCCGACGATGGATCCCCATGCCTCGCCCTCGGCGATTACGTTCTTTATCACCGCTTCGGTCGGCGAGAGTCTGCTCTATCTGGATGAAAACCGCGAACTGAAGCCCTGGCTCGCCGAAACCTGGGAAGTCCAGGATGATGGTGCCAGCTTTGTGTTCACGCTGCGCGAAGATGTCACCTTCCAGGACGGCACGCCGTTCAACGCCGAGGCCGTGAAATGGAACTTTGACCGGATCGTCGATCCGAACTTCGCCGCCGGCTCGGCCCTTACCGCTCTCGCCGGTTATACCGGCACCGAGGTGGTCGATGCGTTCACCGCCAAGGTGTCGTTCGAGAACCCCTATGCGCCGTTTCTGACCTACGCCGCCGCCGGTACCCTGGCCATGCTCTCGCCCACCGGCACCGAAGCGCAGGGCGACGCGGTGAACGCAACCCCGATCATGAGCGGTCCGTACCAGATCAGCGAATATCTGCCGCGCGAAAGCATTACCATTACGCGTTGGGACGGTTATACGCGCACGAATCCCTGGAGCGAGAGCGCCGGCCCCGGCAACCCGGATCAGGTGATCTGGAAATTCATCCCTGAGGCGGGCACCCGCATTGCCACCGTCGAATCCGGCGAGACCCAGATCGCCTCGGCAATTCCGGCCCAGGATCTGCCGCGTTTGCAGGGCGAAAACTTCGAGATCGTCACCAAGCCCTGGGTTGGCCTACCGCGCATCTGGTCGATCAATGTGACTGTGCCACCAACCGATGATCTGCGCGTGCGTCAGGCGATCAGCTATGCGATCAACAAAGATCAGATCATCACAGGCTTGTACAATGGCACCGGTACCAAGGCGATCGGCCCGGCTACAGCAGCCATGCTCGATGATCCATCCCTGCGCGAGTTCTATCCCTACGACCCTGAGCGGGCCAGGGCATTGCTTGAGGAGGCCGGTTGGACCGGCGGCGACGGCGAGATCCGCACTAAAGACGGCCAACCGCTAACCATTGTGTTGAATACGATCGATCCCGGCAGCGGCCCCGGCCAGCTTGAACAGTTCATCCAGGGCCAGTTGCGCGAAGTCGGCATTGATGTACAACTCAAGACCCAGGCCCGCGCGCCGTGGTATGAAGACAACTACGCCTGCGCCACCAACGGCCCGGTGCTCTTCCTCCGTTCCGGCGACCTCGATGGGCTCGCGGCTTTCTACGACTCGGAACTGGTCGGCAGCAACTTCAACTTCTCGTGTATCCAGGACCCCGAAATGGATGTGCTGCTCCAGCAGGGCCGGGTTGAGGCCGATCCTGAGCGCCGCCGCGCAATCTACCTGGAGCTTTCGCAGAAGGTGATGGAGCAAGCCCTGGCGGTGCCCCTGGTCGATGAGTTGTCGGTCTGGGCGCTGCGCCCCGGCTACAGCGGCCTGAAGTTCAACGGTTTCACCTACCCGATCGTAACCGATATCAGCGGGATCGATTCATAAACCCGAGCCGCGCGGTGCGGCAAATCGCGACCTCGCGCTCACATCCAATCGCCTGCGGCAGCGCCGTAAAACTATTCATTTGCTTCGGTTTGGCGGCTATGCCGTCGAACTGAAGCAAAACAGAGAGGGTTTTTTACCCTGCCGGAGGCGAATCACAACTATGTATGCTTATATTGCCCGCCGCCTGCTCGCAACCATCCCCGTGTTGCTCGGCGTGTCGCTGCTGGTCTTCTCGATGCTGCATCTGGTTCCCGGCGACCCGGTGAAGATGATGCTGAGTGAGTTTCAGACCAGCCCCGAGCAACTGGCCTTGTTGCGTTCGCAACTCAACCTCGACGACCCCTTGCCGGTGCAGTTCGGCCGATTTGTGGTGAATGCGTTGCAAGGCGATCTCGGCACCTCGATCCGCACCAAACGCCCGGTGACGCAGGAGATCATGAACAATCTGCCGGCCACGCTGCAACTTGCCACTGTGGGCCTGCTGGTGGCGATTGTCCTCGGCACTACGTTAGGCATCGTCTCAGCCATCAGGCGCAATACCTGGATCGATACCGGTGCGATGCTTCTGGCCCTGATAGGTGTCTCGATGCCGAGTTTCTGGCTCGGATTGATGCTGATCTTCGCCTTCTCGCTGCAAATCCGGCTCTTCCCGGCCACCGGCAGCGGCACATGGGTACATCTGGTGTTGCCCGCATTAACCCTGGGCCTCGGCGCATCGGCGATTATCGCACGGCTCACGCGCTCCAGTATGCTTGAGGTGTTGAGTCAGGAGTACATTCTCACCGCCCGTGCCAAAGGGCTGCGCGAACGTACCGTCGTGGTGAGGCATGCCCTCAAAAACGCGATCATCCCGGTGCTCACGATTTTCGGCCTGCAATTCGGCCAGTTGATCGCCGGTGCGGTGGTGATTGAGACGATCTTCAGCCGGCCCGGGATCGGGCGCTTGATTGTCGATGCGATACTCTCGAAAGATTTTCCGATGGTGCAGGGAATCGTCTTATTGGTGGCCGTCAGTTATGTCTTAGTCAATCTGGCGGTTGATCTGCTGTATGCATTTGTCAACCCGCGAATCCACTACACATGAGGGTGCTGTGACAGCTACGACCGCACCTGTAACTGCGCCTCCGGAGCGACAACGACCGCCGCGCGCCCTCTGGCGTGACGCATTGGGTCGCTTGCTTCACCACCGGAGTGCGATGGTTGGATTGGGGATTGTGGTAACCTTGACGCTGATTGCGATCTTTGCACCACTGCTTATCCCCTTCGATCCGATCCGGATCAATCCGCTCGAAGCGCGCTATAGCCCCGGCTGGCCGTATATCTTCGGCACCGATCAGTATGGCCGCGATGTGTTCAGCCGCGTGATTATGGGCACGCGCATCTCACTGATCATCGGCCTGGTGGTTGTCGGCATTGCCAGTGTCGTCGGTGTCGCAGTCGGGCTGATCTCCGGTTTCTACGGCGGCTGGATCGACACGATCCTGATGCGGATCATCGATGTGATGCTGGCCTTCCCGAATATCCTGCTGGCCCTGGTGATCGTGAGTATTCTCGGCCCAAACCTGACGAATCTGATGATCGCGGTCGGAATCTCGGCGATCCCCACCTATGCCCGCCTGGCCCGCGCCTCGGTGCTGTCGGCCCGCGAAGAGTTGTATGTGGAGGCGGCACAAGTGATCGGCACACCACAAAGCCAGATCATTGTGCGTCACATTCTGCCGAATGTGATCGCGCCCTTGATTGTCACCGCTACTCTGGGTACCGGAACGGCGATTCTGGCCGCCGCCGCCCTGAGTTTCCTCGGTCTCGGCAGCCAGCCGCCCACACCGGAGTGGGGCCGGATGTTGAGTGAGGGCCGGCAGTATCTGCGTGATCAGTGGTGGATCGCCACCTTCCCCGGCCTGGCGATTATGGTGACGGTGCTGGCGATGAATTTGCTGGGCGACGGGCTGCGCGATGCGCTCGATCCGCGCCTGAAGAGGTAACGGTATGCGTAGCTTACTCTACCCTGAGTGGCTGATCGATGGCAGCGGCAATCCGCCGCTGCACAATCAGGTCGTCGTCCTTGAAGGCGATCGAATCACCGCTGTCGAACCGGCCGCCACCGTAGCGGCCCGCCCCGACGATACGGTCAGCCATCTGCCCGAAACAACCCTGCTGCCGGGATTGATCAATAACCATGTGCATCTGGTGTTACCCGGCGACAACACGCCCTTCTTGCCCTGGGCCGACTTGCAGAGTGACGCAACCCTGGCCCTGTGGGCCGAGCATAATGCGCAGGTTTCGCTGCGGGCCGGCATCACCACGGTGCGTGATTGCGGCGGGCGGAAGGCTGTGGTGATCAATCTGCGCGATGCACAGCGGCTTGGTGTTGCCGGCGGTGCTCAGGTGATCACATGCGGCTGGCCGATCACAATCACCGGCGGCCATACCCGCTTCTTCGGCGGCGAGGTAGACGGCATCGACGGTGTGACTCGCATGGTACGCTATGCAGTCTCTCTGGGTGTCGATTTCATCAAGGTGATGGGATCGGGCGGCGGTACACCCGGCAGCCTGGCCCAATTCCCGGCCTTCAAGCTGGAAGAGATGCGGGCGATTGTCGAGACCGCCCATGGTCTCGGGCGCAAGGTTTGTGTTCACTGCATCGCAACCGATTCAATTCGGATCGCCGTTGAAGCAGGTGTAGACTTGATCGAGCATGCCATGTTCTATGGCCCCGACGGCCTGCCGCATTATGATGAGCGGGTGGCCGAACAGTTGGCGCAAGCGGGCATTCCCGTCACGCCGACGATGCAGGTGAATCGCGACATGATCGAACGCACCACCGGCCCTGAACAGGAGGGTTGGCTACGCCGGCGTGAGGGCCATCAGCAGGCGGTTGATGGGCTGCGCCGGCTGGGAGTGCCGCTGCTGGCCGGCTCCGACGCCGGTTGGCGGGCGACATCGTTCGATAGCTTTTGGAAAGAATTGGACGAACTGGCCTCCGCCGGCATGACGCCGGTACAGGCGGTGCGCGCCGCCACGGCCGCAGTCACCGCCGCCCTCGGCATGGCTGATGAATTCGGCGCGATCAAGCCGGGCCAACGGGCCGATCTTCTGATCGCCCACGGCGATGTTTCGACGGATCTGAGTTACCTGCAACAGGTTCATTCGGTATATCAGAACGGCGAACTGGTAGTGTGATCTGAGCCATGAGGTGCGAAGCGTGAGGCCTGATTCCGCAATTATCTCGCACAAAACAGATCTAAAGATCACGTATCATATTCGTGTGCGTCAGGGATACCCGATCAAATCCGTACCTGCCGCGATCAGCGACTCTTATAGCGGTGCGCACAATGCTTGCGCCTGATCCGGGAGCGCATAGCGGACCGGCGAGCCGCGCGGCAGCGCGTTCAGGTATCACGCATCAGGCATCGTGCGATAGCCATCACAACCTTGTATTCGCCGTTCTGCATTAGGAACTACCCGACGAAACCAACGTGTTCAACGACATCTCGCGCCCCGACAAGGTTCTGAGCCATTTGCGCCAGGCCATTCTGACCGGTCGTTTTAAGCCCGGCGACCGCTTGATCGAGCAGGAAATCGCCGAGGAGATCGCGACGAGTCGCGGGCCTGTCCGCGATGCGTTGCGCCATCTGGAGCAAGAGGGGTTGGTGCAGATCTATCGCAACCGCGGCGCGATGGTCTCAACCCTTGGCCCACGTCAGGCCTTCGAATTCTATCTGGTGCGCGGCCATCTAGAGGGATTAGCCGTACGATTGGCCCGCGATTATTTCACCGACGCCGATCTCCGCTATCTCGATAGTCTGGTGGCCAATATGCGTCGGCTGCGCGATCACGAGGCCGACTGGCTCCCGGCGATTGAACTGGATCTGGCGTTCCACCGCCATATTGTGTCCTGTTCGCACAATCAGGCCTTGATTGAGATTTACGGCGCAATGGATGCCAAAGTCGGGGCGCTGTTCATGACGGTGAAGCAGCACCTCGCCCGTAGCCCAACCGTGATGCCGGGCCTGCATCAGCGGGTGGTTGATGTGTTTCGGGCCGGGGATTGGTGGCGCGTTGAAGCAGTTGTCGTCGATCACTGGCACGAGACGGCGGCGAACTTCCGCCATGTAGATGTGCATGCGGAAGCAGAAGCAGAGGATGACGAGTGATGCAGATCGATTTGCATGGCCGGGTTGCCATTGTAACCGGGGCGGCCCACGGCTTCGGGCGGGCGATCACCCTGGCCCTCGGTCGCTGTGGCGCGGTCGTCTGGGCGCTGGATCGACTGGCCGATGAACTGGCGGAAACGGCCGAATTGGCCGCCGCAGCCGGGATGCGCTGCGTGCCGGAAGCCTGCGACATCACCGACTCAACCGCTGTAACGGCCCTGATTGGTCGCCTGTCGGCAGCCGAAGGCCGGATCGATATTCTGGTCAATAATGCCGGTGGGGTCTGTGGGCAGGTGCATCACCCGGTTGAGACGATCAGCGATGAGGATTGGGATGTGGTGGTGCGTACCAACCTCTATGGGACATTTTATTGCACCCGCGCCGTCGCAGCCGCGATGAAGGCCCAGGGCAGCGGGCGGATCGTCAATATCTCCTCGGGCGCAGGGCGCAGCTTTAGTTTAACCGGGATTCAGTCGTATGCCAGCGCCAAGGCCGGCCAGATCGGGTTAACCCGCCAGATGGCGCGTGAACTTGGACCCTGGGGCATCACGGTGAATAATATCGCGCCCGGCTTCGTGCGCTCGAACCCCACCACCGAGCGCCAGTGGGAGGCGATGGGTGCGGAGGGTCAACAGGCTCTCCTCAGCCGGATCGCCTTGCAACGCCTCGGCAGCGCCGACGATATCGCCAACGGCGTGCTGTATTTTGTCTCCGATCTCGCCAATTGGGTCACCGGCCAGACGATCAGCATCGATGGCGGATCACACATGACGTAGGGGCGAAGAAAATCATCCCTGCCGGAGGCAAAAAAAGCCCGTTACGCCGGCCGCCTGAAAGGGCGACCGCGTAATTCGTGTCATTGTAAGGAGAAACAACAGCTATGGATCTTGATCCCCGGCTCGACCGCAACGAGGCGGATCTGCTCGAGTCGGTCTCAGCGGACGAACTGATGGCGCTCACTGCCACATTAACAACTGAAGTGCGTCTCTCGGGATCGCCTGAGGAGCGTCGGGCATTTGAGCACGCCGCTGAACTGCTGCACGGGTGGGGGTTGCGTACGCGCCTCCTTGAACATCCGGCCTACATCAGCCTGCCCGGCCCGGCCATGGTGCAGATTGCCGGTATCGGCGATCTGACCTGCATCACCCACTCGTTTGCCGCGTCAACGCTGCCCGATGGGATCACCGGCACCGTCATCGATGTCGGTGCGGGCACACCCGAAGATTGGGACAGGCCTGAGGTGCGCGGCACGATCGCATTGATCAACGGCCTTGCCACCCCCGAACAGGCCCGCCGCGCCGGGGCGGCAGGCTCAATTGCCCAGATATTCATCAACGATGAGCACTTGCACGAGATGATCCTCTCGCGGGTCTGGGGCAACCCAACGCCGGATCAACTGTCGAACTACCCCCACACCCCGGTTGTGTCGGTCGTACGGGCCGACGGCGCTCGCATTCGGGCGGCCCTGGCCGCAGGGCCGGTGGAGGCCCGCATTCAGACCGAGGTCACAACTGAGTGGCGCACCCTGCCCCTGCTCGAAGCCGAATTGCCGGGAACCGTCGAGTCCGAGTGCTTCGTGCTCTTCTCCGGCCACATCGACTCCTGGCACTACGGCGCAATGGACAACGGCGGGGCCAATGCCACGATGCTGCACCTGGCTCGGCTGTTCGCTGAGCGGCGCGATCAACTGCGGCGCGGGCTGCGGATCTGTTTCTGGTCAGGCCACTCCCACGGGCGCTACGCCGGCAGCGCCTGGTATACCGACAACCATTGGGCCGAACTGATGGCCGGCTGCGTGGCCCATGTTTACATCGACTCCGTCGGTGGTAAGGGCGCGACTCTGCTCAGTGAAGCGTACTGCATGGCCGAAACGCACGGCCTCGGCAAGGCGATTATCGCGCGCTACGGCGAGCAGGAGTTCCTGGGCAGCCGGGTCGGCGCGCCGGCGATCAGTCATTCACCGGGATCGGCATACCCTCGCTGTTGATGACGGTCTCGGAGCAACCGCCGACAAGCGGCGCAATCAGCGCCAGTGCCCTCCTTGGCGGGCGTTCGGGCGGGTTGGGCTGGTGGTGGCACACGACTGAAGATACCCTCGATAAACTCGATCCGCAGTTCCTGGCCCGCGATGCCCGCTTGTACGCCGCGACGATCTACCGGCTCTGCGCCGAAGCGTTCTTGCCCTTTGACTATGCCGCCGCCGCCTACGAACTCGACACCCAGATCAGACACTATGCCGAGTTGGTTGCTGATCGCTTCGATCTGGGCGAGCTACAAACACGCAGCGCCGCCCTTTGTGATGCGGCAGGCACCCTGCATGCCGATCTGGAGGCATTACGTCGCCGTAGCTTCGCCGGTGAGGATGCGCAGGTTGACGCGGCAGATCTGAATCGGGCCTTGATGCAGCTTGGGCGCACGACGATCCCGCTCAACTATACTGTAGCCGGGCCGTTCGGCCACGATCCCGCCCTGGCGCTGCCGCCGCTGCCGCTGCTCGCCGCTGCCGCC
>JAAUQO010000195.1 GCA_012032775.1 Oscillochloris sp.
CGGAGCGCCCAAGGATAAACGCAAGCGGGATGTGAGCGCGTTGCTGCCAGGAGCACTCGGAATGCTCGGCGCCGGGGAATACGCGATTACCCTAGCCCACAAACTTATAGCCAAGCCCGTGAACCGTCAGGATATACTCGGGGTGGCGGGCATGGGTTTCGATCTTCTGGCGCAGCCAGGCGACATGCACATCGACCGTACGTGTGGACACCAGCGCATTATAGCCCCAGACTTCGTTCAGCAGCGTATCACGCGAGAGCGTTTCGCCGCGATGGTCGATAAAATAGCGCAGCAAACGATATTCAAGCGCCGAGAGTTCGACCCGCGCGCCGGCGCGGCGCACCTCAGCCCGGCGATAATCGACCTGCACCGGCCCAAACTGATAGCTCTCGGCCGACAGCACCGGCATCTGCTCGGCGGGGGCGCGCCGCAGCAGCGCCTCGACCCGCGCCAAAAGCTCGATCATCTCGAACGGCTTGGCAAGATAATCATCGGCGCCGAGTTTCAAACCGAGCACTTTATCGATAATCTGCCCACGCGCCGTCAACATCATCACCGGCGTCTGGTTATTGTGGCGGCGCAGATCGCGACAAACGTCGAAGCCGTTGCGCTGCGGCAACATCACATCAAGCAGAATTAAATCGAAGTTCTCGTTCAGGGCGCGCAACAGACCGGCATTGCCGTCGTAGACACTTTCGACCGAGTAGCCCTCGCTGGCGAGCCGATCGCTGAGCGTCATCACCAGGCCCGGCTCATCTTCAACTAAAAGAATGCGTTTGTTCATACGGCGTCCATTTCATGGTACACGGGGCATTGCGATCAGGCCGGGAGCACCTGTTGGCTCGCAGGCAACGCCGAGGCAGGCAGCGGCAAATGCAAGCGGAAACAACTGCCCCGGCCCGCCTCGCTCTCGACACTAACCCGACCGCCGTGGGCGATCAGGGTATCCTGAACCAGACTCAAACCAAGGCCACTGCCGTGGATCTGCCGTTCCGTCGCCTCGCGGCCGCGATAAAACGGCTCAAAAAGATGCGGCAGATCGGTCGCATCAACCCCTGCGCCGTGATCACTGACTGCGATCTGCAACTCCGCGCCGCGATCAACAGCCACAATTGCGGCACGCACCCCGATCCAGCCGTCATCGCCGCCATATTTCATGGCGTTACTCAGCAAATTCTGGATCGCCCGACGTAAGGCCGGGCCATCGGCATGGACCGTCGGCAACCCCGGCGGCACTTCGAGATCGACATGAAACCCGCCGGCGCGAATCTGATGCTGCAACATCGCCAGTACTTCATGCAGCAGCGCCGCCGGATCAAGGGCGTGGAAACCATTCCGCCGTTGCCTGGAATGCGCTTCGGCAAACGCCAGCACCTGATCAACCATCTCCGTGAGGCGACGACCCTCATTTGCGATCACGGCGCCATAACGGCGGGCCTGTTGCGGCTCGTGGATCAAGCCATCGGCCAAATTGTCGCCGGCCGAACAGATCACCGCCAATGGCGTCCGCAACTCGTGCGAAACCGCCGAAGCGAACTCGATCTGCCGTTCGGCCAGCAGTTGCGCCCGCCGGGTAGTAAGCACCAGCATCACCAGGCTGATACCGAGCAAGATCAAAATCCCGAAGCTAATCAGCAAATTCCGAGATTGCAGGCGATTGACCGCCGCCTCAAGCGAGCCGTCGCGATGCTGGATCAACAACTGCCACTGGCCCCGTTCAACGGCAGAAAAGGCATCTTCATCTTCAGGGCGCCCCAAAACCCCGATCGCGATCCGGTCGGACTCATTCTCACCATTCTCTAAGCGCGGATCGCCGGCCAGGATCAGCGCATTCAGATCGTCATACGAGATCGTAAACAAGCCCAGGCGCGAGTCGGCGTCGGCAAAGTGGCCAACCGTCAGATCCGGCTGCGATCCAAACAACAACCTATCCGCATCAGCGCGGTCGATCACGCCGATGTTATACTCTTGCCCGCCAGTATGCGGAAAATAGTGCTCGATCAGATCCGGCAGCATTGTCTCAACAATGTACTCGTGATCAAGCATCACAATGGTATGAGCAAACAACGGCGAATCGAACAACTCGGGCGGACAACTGGCGCAGCGATCGAAGGTACCGGGGAAAATCAGATCGCTGAAAAGCAGATCGGCATTAATGCCGAGATCTTGCTGCACCGAGAGCAATCCTGGGCGCGCCACCGGAATCAGCAGGGCCGGCACCTGACCATCGACCGGCTCGACATTGGCCGCAACCGTTGTCGAATTGGCGAAGATTGTGCGATAAGTACGCTCGAAGTCGCGCCGCAAATGGATCATCTCGTACGGCCAGGCCAGCGAATCGAAGCGTTTGGTAGCCGGATCGAATTCCGAAAGCTTCACCCGCCCGATCTGATTAACCTCAACCAGATAGACCGCCTTGATCATGTTGGGGTAGGGCGCCGTTGCGAACCAACCGTCGTAGCGCTGGGCGTAACGCTGCCAACTCTGATCGCGCAGGGTTGCTGCATCCATCTGAAAGGTGAGATAGGCCCGTGCCAACTCGCGATTGAAATCTTCGCTCAAGCGTTGGGCACTGGCCGCCAGATGCGCTTCGCGGCGCTCACGTTCACCAAGGCTCACCTGCCCAACCCAGTGATACTGCAAACCGGCCAACACCAATAGTACCGCCATGGTTGCGATGAGCAGCGGCAATACCAATGTTGTCGGGCGATTTCGGCGCAACACAGTTACGAACCTTTCCGAAGGACGGTGGGTTCAATTATACCGAAGCGGGTCGCGAAAAGAAACGTCAATCAGCAAAGTTTTACAAGCTTTACAGCCGGCCGCAGCCCGGCCGATTGACGTGTGCAGCCCCGCCAATACCTCACTGGTTGCTGAGGCAAAAGTACCTCTTGCAAGGAGTGCCGCTGCGTGGTAGGCTAACGTGTGATCGTAGCTCGCAGTCATGGCGACGAACACCCAATCAGCGACGATCGGTTTCCCCACGATGGTGTGCGGCGTGGCCTGGAGGACACATTTATGTCCTGGCTCAATACCGTCGTACGAGAAGATTTCAACCGCGCGCGGCGCAAGGCGTTTTTCAGCCGGCTGCGCACCCTCATAGATCGCAGCGCCAACGAACTGTTTCCCTTCGAAGAGGTTCGTTCGCGACTGAATGTTCGCTCCCAACATTATCTCGGCCATCAGACCGTGCCGATCGATCGAATCGTCGGCAGCGAGGGGCGTTATACCGACTTTGATCGGCAATTTGCCCCCCGCCATGATGCAACCAAATGGCGTTGGATGAGTATCGACCGCGCCCACTATCAATCGGTGGCTTTGCCGGCGATCGAGTTGTACAAGATCGGCGATCTGTATTTCGTGCGCGACGGCCATCATCGTGTGTCGGTGGCCATGCAGCAAGGTCAGATCGATATCGACGCCGTGGTGACGGAACTGATCGTCGATGTGCCGATCGATACCAACCTGAGTATGCGCGATCTGTTGATCAAGGAAGAGTACAGCGATTTTCTGGGTTGGACCGGATTGGCCGACCTGCGGCCCGACCAGCGGATCGAGTTCAGTGAACCCGGCGGCTATCTGACGCTGGTGCAGCATATCAATGCCAATCGCTATTTCAAAAGCCAGGAACAGGGCCACGATATCGACCGCGAAACAGCGGTGTGCGATTGGTACGACAACGTCTATATGCCGGTGGTCGAGGTGATTCGGGCCGGCAGTACAATGCGCCATTTCCCCGGTCGTAAAGAAGCCGATCTGTACCGCTGGATTATGGATCACCGCTGGTATCTGCGTGAACGCAACGGCGGCGCAGATCCCGGCCCGCTTGTCGCAACCGCCGACTATATCCGGCTGTTTGGCCGGCGTAGTCTGGTGGAGTTGACGGAACGCCTGATGCGCAACCTTTTCGGCGAACAGGTTCAGCGTGAGGCCGCTTGAGGCTTGAGTGCTGCCGCGCGATTCGGGCGGCGGGTGAGATTGCGAGAACCAGACAGACCGGAGGCACGACAGGCGTAGGAAACTGCGCCTGTTTTTTGTTGGCAAGGAATTTGACGGGCTGTACTATAATGGCCGGGCTTGTCGGTGATATGTGAAACGTAACAAGCGACTCAGTAATCGCCCATGCGTCACACTCGCTGCCCGGCTGTATCCTGTAGCATGTAGCATGTAGCCTACAATGAAACTTTCCGCCGGTACGGCCAATCAGCATCGTACCCATACATTCAATCGCCCGTCTGCGCCGTTGATCGCGGCAGGTGCGGTGATCCTGGCCACGCTGCTGCTGATGCTGCTCGGCGGGCAATTCGCCCAGTCGGGGATGGCGCTGCGCGCCGATAACCCACAGGCCGCGCGGGCATTGGTGCGCTTCCACAATCTTGAGCGCAATGAGCAAGGGGCCTTCCGCTGGTCGCAGCCCCTGGCCGCGATTTTTATCTATGGCTTCGAAGGCCGCCCCGCTGTGCTCTCGCTGCGGCTAACGGCGCCCCGCCCGCCCGGCGAACCCACGCCGACCGTCACACTCGGCGATCCGGATCCGACGAGTTTTTCGGTCGGGCCTGATTGGCGGCGCTATCATCTGTTGGTGCCGACCGATCCCGGCGGCGAGACGGCCTTGCGCATGCTGACCACGCCGGCGTTTGTGCCGCCCGGCGATCCGCGCGAACTGGGTGTGGTGTTAAGTGAACTTCGGGCCGCGCCGCTTGCGGTGGGCGCCACAAGCCTGCCGGTGCGCAGTATCTACCTGTTCAGCCTGCCGCTGATCGGCTGGTTGTTGGCCCGGCGGCTCGGTTTCGGCCCCTGGCGGGCGCTCTGGCCGGGCCTGGCCCTGGCCGCAATTACTGGTCTGGCGAGCGCATTCCCAACCGAGTTCGGCTACTGGCTGCCGACGCTCGGCTGGCCCTGGTGGCCGATCCTGCCACTGACACTGCTTCCGGCGGCTCCGGCAGTCGGTCGGTGGTTACAGCGCGGGCGAACCTGGCTCAACACGCAGCCGGCCCTGGGTTGGGCCGGGTTAGTGCTGGCCTTGCTCGCGCTCCTGGCGATCCGGGCCGAAATTCCGGCGCTCCTGGCCGGCGCTGCGGCGGTGGTCGGGATCTGGGCCGGGCGCAGCGTCCTTATCCACGAGCCGGACACAGCGATCAGCCGGCCGATGATCGTCTGGGGTATGGTCGGCAGCATCGCAATTGCGTTGCTGCTGCGCCTGATCAACCTCGGCGATCAACCGGCCGGCCTCTGGCGTGATGAATCGCGCCATGCCCTTCAGGCGCTCCGCATCTGGGAAGATCCGACGTACCGGCCGATCTACGTGGTGGCCGGGGCCGATTTGCCGGCGCTGCTTTTCTACCTGATGGCGCCGATGGTTGGGATCTTCGGCCCACAGGCATGGGATGCCCGGCTTGTGAGCGCCCTGGCCGGCGCATTCACCCGCTCGCACTATTCTGGGCTGTGGCCCCGATGATCGGCCGCCGCCCGGCAGTGTTTGCCGCCGGCCTGTATGCCTGGTCATCCTGGAGCCTGAGTATGAGCCGCTGGGCCTTTCCGGCCACGCTCGATCACCTGCTGGTGCTCGCGGCGGTCGGCCTGGTCTGGCGCGCACTCGGCCCGGCCCGTGCCGGCGCACCGGTCACGAAACACGGGATCGCCGCCCTGGCCCTGGCCGGCCTGCTGGGCGGTCTGGCTACTTATGCCTACCATACCGGCCGGATCGCGCCGCTGGCATTAGCGGTAGTGGCCTCGATCCGGCTCGGCGTGCATGGTGTCTCGTGGCGCCGGGCGCTGCCGGGATTGGCGATCGCGGCGGTGGTTGGGTTGCTGACCATGGCGCCGTTGATCTGGTATATCGCCAGCGACATCGAAGGCTATAACCGGCGGGTCGGCAATGTGTCGGTGTTCGACAGCAACGACCTGACGACGCGTAAGCCGTTGGGTCTGTTTTTACAGAATGTCGCCCGCTACGGGCTAATGTGGCACATCGAAGGTGAGGGCAACGGGCGCCACCATATGCCCGCTGCACCGATGCTCGATCCATTCAGCGGGTTGTTGCTGGCGTTGGGGTTGCTGGCGGCGTTCGACATGGCGTTGCGCCGGCGCGGAATGCTGGCGCTCTTAGCCTTCTGGCTGATCTATTTCATCCCCGGCGTCTTGAGCGGTAATGCGCCCCACGCCATGCGTTCGCTCGGCACCCTGGCGCCGGCCTGTGCCCTGGCGGGGCTGGGACTGACCATTCTCAACGATAGCTTGCGCACAACCAGGCTGCGCCGGATGTTGCCGGTTGCGCTGCTTACGCTGAGCCTGGCCTTCAATGTCTGGCTCTACTTTGGGGTGATGCGGGTCGCGCCACAGGTGTATGGCGAATTCGATCTGAGCGAAACCGCCGCCGGGCGGATTGTGCAGGCCGCCGACCGCGCCGACGTGGCGGTATTCATGCCGGCCGAGTTGATCGATACCGACACAGTGCGCTATCTGAGCTACCGATCGCCGGTGAACGAACTGGAGCGCGACCCGGTTCCGGCAGAGGGGCCGGCGTTGATCCTCTTGCCGCCGCAAGCATCAGTCGAGGCGCGTAATGCGGCGCTGGCCGCACTCGGCCCCGAGGCTGTCGCGATCGAGCCGGCGCCACGCACCCCCGACGGCACGCAGCCGCTGTTGGTGATCTTCGGCCGTGGCGAGGCCGCGCGAGATGTGGTGACGCCATAAATCACCATGCGACATGCAGCATTTGTCCGAGCTTTGTTTAAGATATGAAGCACTATGCCTGAGCACACAATGATCGATCTTCCTGCCGCCCATGCCCGCTGGTATCGGCTGCGCCGCCACGGGTTGCAGACACCGTTCGCCGATCCGCTGACGGCGGCCGGAAAATTGGCCGGTGTGCAGGCCCAGATCCTGCCCGCCGCCGGGATCGCGCTGTGGAACCGCAGCCCTGATTTTCGTGCCGCCGATCTGCGTCGGCTGCTGTTCAAGGAACGCCGGCTGGTGAAACTCTGGGGCCAGCGCGGCACCCTGCACCTGTACGCAACCGACGACTGGCCCTTGCTTCACGGCGCCCACGCCGATCGACCGAGTTATGTCGAGCGCTGGGTACTCGCCCAGGGCCACGATCCGGCCGGCTACGAGCAATTGATCGCCCAGGTTGCTGAGGCATTGGCCGCGCGCGGGAGCCTGGGGCGCAGCGATTTGCGGGCGTTACGCGCGACCGGTTTGGCGCTGAGCGACGGTGATCTTTCGGGTTGGGGCGGGATCTTCAGTGTGCTGGTGCGCCGCGGTCTGGCCTGTCACGGCCCGGCAGCCGACGGCGAGGCGCGGATTGTCGATCGTCGCCACTGGGTACCGGAACTGGATTGGAATCCGCCCGCCGCCGCAATTGCCGACCTGACATTGACCCGGCGCTACTTGCATGCCTATGGCCCGGCAAGCATCCAGGATCTGGCCTACTGGCGCGGGCGCACCATTGCCGAGGCCCGCACATGGCTGGCCGCCCTCGCTGATGAGTTGGTGGAAGTAGCGATCGACGGCGCGCCGCAGTATCTCTTGCGCAGCGACTACGATGATCTGGCCTGCGAGCCGCCGCCACGGGATCGCTGGCCGGTGCGATTGCTCGGCCGCTTCGACAGCCTGCTGCTGGGCCACAAAGACAAATCCTGGCTGATCGATCCCGAACACTACGCGCGCGTCTGGCGACCGGCCGGCCATATCGAGGCGACGTTGCTGGTTCACGGGCGAATTGCCGGCACCTGGCGATATGATTGGCGCGGGGCGAATCTGCTGCTGACAGTGCGACCCTTCCGCCGTCCACCGGCGTATGTTCAACGCGCAGTCGGCAAGATCGCGCCGCAACTCGCCGCTCACTTCGGCACCGCACTGGCCGATCTGCAATGGGAGGAAACTGCATGAGCGAACTGCGCGACGATCCGGTCTTTTATGGGCGCGTTCATACCCTGGTGCGACAGATCCCGCCCGGCAAGGTGAGTACCTACGGCGACGTTGCCGCAATGGTCGGCGGCGGCAGTGATGGGCGCGCCGTTGGGCTGGCAATGGCGGCACTTGGCCCCGACAACGCCGATGTCCCCTGGCAGCGGGTGATCAGCCGCGACGGGACGATCAGCACGCGCGGGCTACGTCAGAGCGAATTACTGGAGGCCGAGGGCGTTACATTTGACGCTCAGGGTCGAGTTACGATGGCCCGGCATCGCTGGGCCGGCCCCGACGCCGCGTGGTGCGCAGCCAACCGCTATACACCGCTGCCGCCCCGCCCGCCTGAGCCGGAACAGTTGGAGCTGTTTTAAGCTACAGGATAGCGGAGGTGCGAACCGCGCTCACGCCTCAGGCAGCACGCCTTAGGCAGCAGGCAGCACGCATCACGCCTCAGGCAGCACGCCTCAGGCAGCAGGCAGCAGGCATCACATATGACAGATTCATGGCGACTGTTGCCGTACACCGCTCACTCGGCCGGCGAAGAACTGGCCAATGGCGTTGCATTGTTGAATGGGCTGGCGGCAACCGGCAAACCGGCGTTGCGCTGGTATGGGGCAACCGAACCTGCCCTGGTGCTCGGCTCGGGCCAGAAACTCAGTGACATCGATCGCGAGGCCTGCACCACAGCGGGGATTCGGCTCCATCGGCGGGCCAGCGGCGGCACGGCGGTGCTGTTCACACCGGGATTCCTGATGCAAGATATCGCCCTACCGGTCGGTCATCGATTGCAGCGCGGCGATGTGACCGAGTCCTACCACTGGCTCGGCGCAGTCTGGGTGGATGCGTTGGCGACGCTGGGCATAGCTGCGGCGGCGGTGGATGTAGCCAGGGCGCGAACCGATACACAGGCGCTCGATCCACTGGTGCGGCGGGCCTGCTTCGGCGGAATCTCGCCCTACGAAGTGCTGGTAGGCGGGCGCAAACTGGTCGGATTCTCACAGATCCGGCGCCGGGCCGGCAGCCTGTTGCAAGTTGGGATCTACCGGCGCTGGCCGGGCCATGAACTGGCGGCGCTGTTGGATTTGCCCGCTGTCGAGCGCGATCTACTGGTTGAACGACTCGCCGCTCGGGTCGCCGGTCTCGCCGAAATTTTACCGGCACCGCCGCCGGATGACGCGATTATGCATGCCTTCGCCGCCGCACTCGCCAGGATTCACGGCATCACCTCGGAGCCGGCCGATTGGACGGCTGCCGAGCGCGAGGCGCAAATCGCCGCGTTGCCGCGTTTTGCGCCGCTAGCCACTATAGCTTGACTAAATGCTTGCAAGCTGCGCTTGCATCATTCAGCCGGTGATAAGGTACATTTTCAGGGAGGGCAAGCCCTCCCTGGCCCTCCCGATACCGCAACATCAATGTGGAAGCATTTAGCTTGACTTCCGGATGCGGCGGGAATGCGGTATCATTACGCTACACGATCCAGGGCGTAGTGCAAGGAGGCCGTAGTGGAATCGATTTTCCCCGGTATGGATCCCTATCTTGAAGCACCCGGCCTCTGGCAGGATGTCCATGCCGGCTGTATCGCTGCGATTCGCGATCAAATCCAGGAGCTACTTGTCCCGAAATATGTCGCCGCGATCACGCCCTACGTTGTCTTCGAGAGCCTGGAGATCGGGTCGATGCGAGTGGTGGTGCCCGATGTGAGCATCTACGAGCGCCATCTACCGGGGCGGCCGGGGAGTAGCATGGCGGTGATTGAACCTGCGCCGCTGACCGAAACAGTGGCGGTGAGTGTGCCGACCCGTTATGCCCGCGTGGAAGTACGTACCGTTGCCGGTGGTGAGTTGGTGACCGCAATTGAGTTACTATCGCCGGCCAACAAGCGCCCCGGCGCCGAAGGCTACGACGCCTACGAGAAGAAGCGCGGGCAGTTTATGCTCAGCAGCGCCCACCTGTTGGAGATCGATCTGTTGCGCGGCGGCACCCGTCCCAGCCTGACAACACCGTTGCCGCCCGATCCCTACTTTATCTTCCTTAGCCGCGCCGAGCGGCGTCCGGTGATTGAGATCTGGCCGATCAAGCTGCAATCGCGCCTGCCGGTGGTGGCGGTGCCATTGCTGCCGCCCGATCTCGATGTGGCGCTCGATCTGGGCGCAATACTGCACCGGGTATACCGCAACGCGCGCTATGATGTGCAGATCGATTACCGTCAACCACCGCCGCCGCCTGACTTCAGCCGCGAAGATGCCGCCTGGATCGATCAACATCTACGTGCTAAAGGTGTACGGTAGCGCCGCAAGATGTAGCATTTCTGCGGTACCGCACACACCTGCCCTGCTGCAACATCCCCCAGCGATCCATCGTCATAACCGGCAGAACGGCGCGACATGACGGCGCCTGACGATGGAGGACACCCATGACAACGATTGTACGTGAGCAGCGCAGTGTGAATGTGCTGCTGCGAGCGCTTTACTTCATCTTCTTCGGTTTGTGGTTCAGCGGGATCTGGGCGGCAGTGGCCTGGTTCTTAAGTGTGACGATCATCGGCTTGCCGATCGGCCTCTGGATGCTCAACCGGCTGCCGCAAGTGACGACGCTGCAAGCAGAGCGCAGCGATCTGGTGATCACAAGCGATGGACGCGTGTATCGGCGCGATGCGTCGCAGCCGCCGTTCCTGCTGCGGGCGCTCTACTTCCTGCTGGTCGGCTGGTGGTTCAGCGCGCTGTGGATGGCGGCGGCATGGGCGCTCTGCTCGATCATCATCGGCCTGCCCTTCGGCTTCTGGATGTTTAATCGCGTGCCGACGGTGATCACGCTGGCGCGCAGCTAAATGCTGCAAGCTGCGCTTGCATCATTCAGCCGGTGATAAGGTACATTTTTCAGGGAGGGCAAGCCCTCCCTGGCCCTCCCGATACCGCAACATCAATGTGGAAGCATTTAGGATGATCGGTCTGGGCGAAGCGTGTTGCGCAGCAACATGCTTCGCTCTGACGCCATGCTTCGCCCTTACGCCATGCTTCGCCCTTACTGGATCCGGCGCTGCACGAGTCCGACCGGGTAGC
>JAAUQO010000196.1 GCA_012032775.1 Oscillochloris sp.
ACCGGCGTACGGGTCCGGTTTCCGAGTTCGTCGTTCGGGTCGTCATGGTCGTCGGTTCCGGGTTCCGGGTTCCGGGTTCTAGGTTCCGGGTTCTCACGCTCATACCCGAAACTCACATCCTCAAACACAATCTCGCCGTGCATTGCAGCCGTATGGCCGCGCTGGTTCTCGTCCATGTCGTTCTCGACACTAATGATGCGCAAGATGCGCCGGGCGCCGGCCATTCCCGCCTGCACCACCGAGAAGGCGAAGATCGAGATGAAGGTTGGGAAGCGTAATACATTCACCAGGCCGATCACGGTGATCACCTGGCCGATACTGATTGCACCCTGACGGTAGAGCCAGATTGCGTGCAGGAAGGTCAGGCCCACTGCGAAGCCGTAGATCAGCAGCGGCAGATAACGGGCCTCGATATACCCCTGGCGCACGAAGAAGTCGCGGAAGAGCCGGGCGTTGCGGCGGAACTTCTCACGCTCGAAGTTCTCGCGGGCGCTGGCCTTCACCACCTCGATGCCGGAGATCGTTTCTTCGAGCGATGCATTCATGCGCCCGAACTGATCACGCTGCTCGCTGATCACCGGATCAAGCCGGCGCAGGTAGCGGCGCGCGGTGAAGTAGTAGGCCACCACGAACAGCAGCGGCACAATCGCCAATGCCGGATATGTCAGGGCGATGAATGTGATCGGTACCGCAAGGCCGAGAAACGTCTCCGAGGCGAGCAGCATGCCCGGCACAATCAGATTGGCTATCTGATTGGTGTCGTCGGTTGCACGGGCCATAATATCGCCGGCTCGCTGGCGGTCGTGGAACTGCTTGCTTTTGCCGAGCAGGCTCTCGTACAACTCCTGGCGTGCGTCGGCTTCCATGCGGGCCGCCAGGGTCTCCGCCGACAGACTGCCGCTCAATCCCATCAGGCCGTCGAGTGCAAACACGCCCATGATCGACAGGGCGATGAACAAGAGCCCGCCTGGACTGGTTGGATTGATAATCTCGTCGGCGGCGCGGCCGATCAACACCTGCGCGAACGAGTAGCTCGACCAGCCAATCGTAAAGCAGATGTAGAAGGCCGCCGCCAGGAACCAGTAACGCCGTACGTGCGATAAAAGCCAGCGTACCGGCCCGCGCGTTTCGTAGGTATAGGCGCCTTCGATCGCAAATTCGCTCCGTTGTGCCACGTTTTCCTCCGGTCGCTGCGGATACCTCATGACAAAAAAAAGCTGTGAGCGCCATGCGCCCACAGCCGAGTGTTACCTCGTGGTCGCTTAGCTGAGCGGAACAGGCCACACTTCGCCCTTGTAGCTCACCCTTGGGTAAGCTGCAGCTTGGGCATGGCTTGTGTCACGCATGGAATACTCCAGTGGGAGATCAGTGGTTTATCGACAGGCTATCATACTCATCTTAGTCGAACATCAGTCTCTAGTCTGAGCGAGGATGCGTAGGAAAGGCGCCCATGCTATCATAGGGCACCGCGCCGCCAGGGTGCCTGTTCAAAGTATGAGTTCTGTAAGCGACATTCACGATTCGAATTGCATGATCGTTGTCGGCGCCGGGGTTGCCGGGCTTGCCGCTGCCCGTCGCTTGCGGCGCGCCGGGAAGCGCGTGCTGGTGCTTGAGCAGGCTGACATGGTCGGCGGGCGGGTGCAGACCGCCATGATCGCCGGTTGTCAGTATGAGCTTGGGGCCGAGTTTCTGGCCAGTTTCTACACTCGTACCCTGGCCTTGATCGCCGAACTTGGCCTTAATCACGAGTTGCGGCCCATCCCCAGTCGGGCCGCCGTGTTCCGCGCCGGCCGTTTGCATACGCTCTGGCCCAACCCTCGGGTTGCCTTGACCCGCCTGATCCGCACGCGCAACAAGCTTTCGCTCTCTTACCTCGTTGGCTCGCTGATGCGCCATAACGGCTTGCTCGATCTGCAACGCTTTGCGCGGGCCTATCCGATCGATGATACCGATGTCAGCACCTATGCCGCCCGCCATCTTTCCGATGAGTTGCTCGAATATGTGTTGCAACCCGCCCTTTCAGGCATTTTCTACTGGACCCCCGAGCGTACGTCGCGGGCGTTGTTGCTGATTGTGCTGCGGGCCGGTCTCAGCCGACCCACCGGGCTCCAGCTTTTGACGCTGCGCAAAGGACTTAATCAACTCCCGCAGGCGATGGCCCACGATCTGGATGTGCGTCAAGCGGTGCGAGTCCGCGCTGTCGAACGGTATTCTCATGGCTTTCTGGTGCGCACCTCTGGTGGCGCCGCTCCAACCGAACTGCGCTGCGCCGGCGTTGTGGTTGCCACCACCGCCGCTGTGGTGCCGCAGCTTTGCCCCTGGCTCGATGCCGACCGCCTGGAGTTTTTTCGCGCGGTGCGCTATTCCCGCACCGCCCAACTAACCGTTGGTGCGGCCAACTTGCCCCAGAGCCATTACGGCCTGCTCTTTCCGCGCCGCGAGACGCCGTTTCTTGCCTCGGCCACCCTTCAGGGCGTCAAGAATCCGCACTCGTCGCCACCGGGCCGCGAAGCCTTCTGCTTGCATATGTCCGGCCCGGCCGCCAATGCTCTGCACGAACTCGACAACGACCGTCTTGCGGCCCTGATGCTCAGCGAACTCAGGCGGCTCTTACCGGCCTATTACCCCGGCGACCCATTGTTTCGGCAGGTTAGCCGCTGGCCCGAGGCGCTGCCCGAATTTGATGTCGGCCACTTCGCGCGCCTGCAACACTTCGCCGAAGGCGCGATCGAGTTACCCGGCCTCACATTTGCCGGCGATTACGTCGGCGGCCCATTCATCGAGGGCGCGATTGTGAGCGGTGAACAGGCTGCCGAGCGGCTGTTGCAGCTATAAGGCGAGCGGCGTGGGGCGTACTGGCAAGATAGTCGATGCAGGCGAATGCTGCGCCCTTACTGTAGCCCGTTAGCATTTCGCATTTCGCATCCCCTCTGCTATACTGCGCCACACACGTTTCGCATCTCGCATTGACACCAGGGAGTTCCGATGGCCCGCCAGCGTTGGTTTCGGGCGGCATTGCTGCCGCTTTTGCTCGGCTTCCTCCTTGTCGCAGCGGCGCCGCTCGCCGCTCGTCCCACGCCGCAATCCACGCCCGCAACCGTCACCATCCCCGGCACAATCCAGAGTGTTCTCGGTTGCGCGGGCGATTGGCTGCCAACCTGCGCCAACACGTACCTGACGTACAATGCCGAGTTTGATCTGTGGAGTGCGCGCTTTCCCCTGCCCGCCGGCGACTATGAGTACAAGGTGGCGATCGACGATAGCTGGAATGAGAATTATGGCCTCGGTGCGCTCCGCAACGGCCCAAATATCCCGCTCAGGCTGGCGGCACCCGCCGATGTGCTCTTTGTTTACGATCACAAAACCAATTGGGTCGCCGACAGCATTAATCAGCCGGTGTTGGTGGTGACGGGCGATTTTCAACCGTTCCTCGGTTGCGCCGTTGCCGCCGATCCAGGCTGCCTCGGCTCGTGGATGAGTGACGCCGACGGCGATGGATTGTTCACCTGGGTAACGACGAAATTGCCCGCCGGAACATACGAGGCTTTGATTGCGCAGGGCGAAACCCTTGACGGCGCAATTGGCTCCGACGGCCTGCCCGATGGTGCGCCGATTGCATTTACCGTGGCGAACGATGGTGATGAAATCTACGTTGGGTATGACGTGAATACTGAAACGGTCAGCCTCTCGACCACCGGCGCCCCGCGCGGCAATCTGGCGCGCGCCAAAGCCTATTGGGTCGCCGCCGATACGATTGTCTGGGATGTGCTCGGCTCGCCGCGCTACAGCTACGAACTCCATAGTGCCCCGACCGGCGGCCTGCAATTGGCCGCCGAGGGCATCGCGGGCGGCACGAGTTTGCCGCTCGGTTTCACATCCGCCGGCCCCGGCGCGGCGCTGGAAAGGTTTCCACACCTGGCCGGTTTCTCGGCATTGAAGCTCGATTCTGCCAATCTGGCTCAAGTTCCGGCCTTGCTCCAGGGCCAGGTCGCCGTGCTTGCCCGCGATGAGGACGGCAAGGTGGTCGATGCGACCGGCTTGCAGATCCCCGGTGTGCTCGACGATCTGTACACCTACGATGGCCCGCTCGGGATCGAATGGCCGAACGACCCGAATGTCGATGCGGTCGTACGTGTGCCGCGCTTTCATCTCTGGGCGCCGACGGCGCGCAACGTCAATCTGCTGCGCTTTAGCTCCAGCGACCCGAATGCTGCGCCGGATGAAAGCCGGCCCATGCAGTTCGATAGCGCCACTGGAGTCTGGAGTATCGCCGGCGAAGCTGCCTGGAACGGCCAGTACTATCTGTACGACGTTGAGGTGTACGTGCCGAGTGAAAATGCCGTGGTGACCAATCGGGTCACCGACCCCTACTCACTCAGCCTGAGCGCTAATTCTACCCGCAGCCAGATCGTCGATCTGAACGACGAAGCGCTGATGCCCGAGAACTGGCGCGAGATCACCAAACCGCCGCTTGCGGCGCCGGAAGATATTGTGCTCTACGAGTTGCATGTGCGTGATTTCAGCATCTTCGACCAGTCGGTGCCTGAGGCCTTGCGCGGCACCTTCGCCGCCTTTACCCTGGCCGACGGCAGCGGGGTTACGCATCTGCGCGAACTGGCCGCAGCCGGCATAACCCACGTTCATCTGTTGCCGGCCTTCGATATTGCGACGATCGAGGAGATTGCCGCCAACCGGGTGCCGCTGCCGCTGGACGAACTCGCCGCGCTGCCGCCCGACTCGGCGCAGCAACAGGCACTTCTGGCGCCGATCCGCGACCGCGACGGTTTCAACTGGGGCTATGATCCATTCCACTACACTGTGCCCGAGGCAGTTACAGCAGCGATCCTGATGGTTCAACGCGCATTCGCGAGTTCCGCACGATGGTGCAGGCGTTCAACGCCATGGGCCTGCGCGTGGTGATGGATGTCGTTTACAACCACACCAATGCCGCCGGCCAGGCCGAGAAATCGGTGCTCGACAAGATCGTGCCCGGCTACTACCATCGCCTCGACGGCGAAGGCAATGTGACCAACTCCACCTGCTGCTCGAACACCGCGACCGAGCATCGCATGATGGAAAAACTCATGGTCGATTCGCTTGTCACCTGGGCGAAAGACTACAAGGTAGACGGCTTCCGCTTCGACTTAATGGGCCACCACATGAAGTCGAATCTGCTGGCGGTGCGTGAAGCCCTTGATGCATTGACCATTGAGAACGACGGCGTAGACGGCAAAGCGATCTACGTTTACGGCGAGGGCTGGGATTTCGGCGAGGTTGGCAATAACGCTCGCGGCGAGAACGCAACCCAGATCAACATGGCCGGCAGTGGGATCGGCACCTTCTCCGACCGCTTGCGCGACGGTGCGCGCGGCGGCGGCCCGTTCGACGGCTTGCAGGAGCAAGGTTTCATCAACGGCCTTTTCAGCGATCCGAACGAGGTTGAGCGTCGATCGCCCGATGAGCAGCGCCGCCGTTTGCTGAGCGACACCGACCTGATCAAACTCGGCCTGGCCGGTAACCTCAAGAACTATCGCCTGATCAATGCCGAGGGCCGCGAAGTGCCTGGTGCGCAGCTAGGCTACCGGGGCGCGCCGGCCGGCTATACGCTTGATCCGCAAGAGCAGATCGTGTATGTGTCGGCCCACGACAACGAAACCCTTTTCGACACCGTCCAACTCAAGGCGCCGCTGTCGGCGAGTGTGCAGGAGCGCGGGCGCATGGCGATGCTGGGTTTGAGCCTGACGATCTTAGGGCAGGGAATTCCCTTTATCCACGCCGGTGATGAGTTGCTGCGTTCGAAATCGCTTGATCGCAACAGCTACAACTCATCCGATTGGTTCAACCGGATCGATTGGACCGGCCGGGAAAACAGCTTCGGCGCGGGGCTGCCGCCGGCCGGCGATAATGAAGCCGCATGGCCGGTGATGCAGCCGCTGCTGGCCAATCCCGCCCTTAAACCCGACCCGGCCACTATTGCAGCAACCTACGCTCATGTCCGCGAAATGCTGACAATCCGGCGCAGTACGCCGCTTTTCCGACTCCGCACCGCCGAGCAGATTCAGCAGATGGTGAGTTTCTTCAACAACGGCCCGGAGCAAACGCCCGGCCTGATTGTGATGAGCATCAGCGATAATGGTGCGACCCGGATCGACCCGAATATCGGCCAGGTTGTGGTGATCTTCAACAGCACCCCGCAAGAACTCAGCTTCGCCGATGCCGCCTTCCAGAATGCGGCATTGCGCCTTCACGATGTGCAGGTGTCGGCGCAGGACACGCGGGTGATCGGCGCATCCTTCGACGCGACAAGCGGCAGTTTCAGCGTACCCGCCCGCACCACCGCAGTCTTCGTGGGCGGCGAGCCGGTTGTGGCGCCGCCGGCACAAGTCGAGCCGACCGCAATCCCGGCGCCGGCCAACACCAGCGAGCCGACGATCGCACCGTTGCCGAGCGAAGTCGCCCAGGTTGCACCAACAACCGCCGCAGTGGCTGCCGAAACCCAACCGGCAGCAGCCGGGATGAATCCGGCCATCTGGATTGCGCTGATCGCGGGGATTGCGGCGGCGTTCGCGGCGATCTGGTATGGGCGACGGCGGAAGTAAATCCGCCGCCGCCAGCGTGATGTACCGGCAGCGGGGTGATCCGCCATCCTGATAATGATCTTGCTGCGTATCCTGAAGAATATGCTACAATATCAGCACACCTGTTTCAGGATAAACCTTGCTCGCACCCAGAGGTAACACATCATGCGATCAATTGAGCTGTTTGCCGGTGCCGGCGGACTTGGTATGGGTCTACACAAAGCCGGGTTTCAGCCATTGCTGGTGGTTGAATGGGATCGCTTTTGTTGTGCCACCTTGCGTTGGAACAAACAGCGTCGCGTTGAATCATTGACGGATTGGCACCTGCTTGAAGGTGATGTGCGAGCTGTAGATTTTAGTCCCTACCAGGGTCAGGTTGATTTAATTTCAGGTGGCCCACCATGTCAACCATTTTCGGTGGGTGGCCGACATCGGGCGTATGCCGATACGCGGGACATGTTTCCTGCGGCAATTCGTAGTGTCAGGCAGATCAAACCGCAAGCCTTTTTGTTTGAAAACGTCAAGGGATTGACGCGAGCGGCGTTTCGTAGCTATTTTGAATATATTCAGTTACAGCTTGAGCATCCCGAGCTTGTTGCCGAGGTGGACGAAGACTGGTCGGAACATCTTGCCCGTCTCAGGCAGCATCACAGTAGCGGTAGCCGCAGCGATCTGCACTACCGTGTTGTCGCCCAGGTTCTGAATGCCGCAAACTATGGAATTCCACAGCGGCGCGAGCGCGTGTTCTTCATCGGCTTCCGTGATGACATTCTGGTTGATTGGGTATTTCCGGCCGCAACGCACTCGCTGGATGCGCTCTTGTGGGAACAAGTACATGGCGACTATTGGGAGCGACATGGAGTTGCCCAGGCGTCACGCCGTATCAGTTCGCGGATGCTTGAACGAGCGCAGCGCTTAACCATGCAACCACCGACGCAGCCATGGCGTACGGTTCGCGATGTCCTGCGCGATTTACCTGATCCCGAAACGCAGCCGGAACTTGCTCATGAGATCGCGAATCATCGCTTTCAGCCGGGGGCGCGTTCATACCCAGGCCATACCGGTAGCCCCTTGGATGAACCGGCGAAAACCTTGAAAGCCGGAGTGCATGGCGTCCCTGGTGGTGAAAATATGCTTGTGCGGCATAATGGAAGTGTGCGTTACTTTACGGTTCGTGAAAGTGCACGCCTCCAGACGTTTCCTGATTCCTTTCAAGTTTCGGGGGTGTGGTCGGAAGCGATGCGTCAGCTTGGAAATGCGGTTCCCGTCGATCTTGCGTATGTACTCGGAACCCATATTGCGCAGCGGTTGGCGCAATTGCAGCCCTTGAGGAAGTTGGGATGATCCCTGGCTATCAAGATTTTGAGTTTGATCTTCCAGGTGCGCTGCTTCAGCGTCTTGTCGAGATTCTGAAAAACCTGATCCCAGCACCTTTGAACGAGGATATCCTGGATGCGGTTCCTGATGCCCAGGGTGTTTACCAGCTTTTCTTGCATAATCAACTTGTCTATATCGGCAAAACTGATGCCGAAGCCGGTTTGAATCGACGCCTGCGTCGCCATGCCAAAAAAATCCAGCATCGTAAACAGCTTGATCCTACTGATATGTCGTTCAAAGCGGTGCGGATCTATGTCTTTACAGCGGTTGATCTGGAAACACAGCTGATTGCGTATTATGGCGGTTTAAAACAGGTTCGGTGGAACGGTAGTGGATTTGGTTCGAATGATCCTGGGCGTGAACGTGATACAACGAAATATAAAAGTGACCACTTTGACTCGCTCTATCCGATTGATATCGATCGGGTGTTGTCAATCTCGTTGCCGGTTATAGATAGTGCGGCTTCGATGTTGATAGAGTTGAAAAAGGTGCTGCCGTATGTGTTTCGCTTCGAGAGTGCGAGCGCTCATTCACGTCAACCACACGCCGATCTGATTGCGACACCAATAACTTTGCCGGTGAATTTCACACCAACGGCACGCAATGTGATCGCGACTGTGGTGCCGAAATTGCCGTCTGGATGGCGAGCGGTTCACCTCCCAAGCCATATCATCCTGTACAAGAACACGCTTACCTATCCTTCGGGAACGCTGATCGCGCACTCGTGAAGCATTGAAAGAACGAGGATATTGATCATGGCCGATCTCAATCTCTCCGACATTTTCACGTATATCGACAGCCGGCGCGAGGAGTATCTGACGCGCCTGAAGGAGTATGTACGCCGGCCGAGTATCAGCGCCCACGGCGAGGGAATCGCCGAGACTGCGGCCTATATCGCCCAGGTGATCGGCCGGCTTGGCATGCGTACCGAGATCTTGCCCACCGCCGGTTGGCCGATGGTTTATGCCGAGCATCTGGAGGCGCCCGGCGCACCGACGGTGCTGCTCTATGGCCACTACGATGTTCAACCGCCCGACCCGCTGGAGTTGTGGGATTCGCCGCCCTTTGAGCCGATGGTGCGCAACGGTCGCATCTATGGTCGCGGTGTCGGTGACAACAAGGGCCAGCACTTCGCCCAGATCCTGGCTCTTGAAGCGACACTGGCCGTGCGTAAGCGGCTGCCATGTAATGTCAAACTCTTGCTGGAAGGTGAGGAGGAGATCGGTAGCCCGCAGATCGCCGCATTTGTCGCCGCCGAGCGCGAACGATTGGCCGCCGATCTCGTGATCACCGCCGATGGGCCGGTTGACGCCAGTGGCCGGGCCACGGTTCACTTCGGGGTGCGCGGTGTGCTGAGTTTTGAGTTGCGGGTGCGCCACGCCGCCCGCGATCTGCACTCGGGGAATTTCGGTGGGGTCGCGCCGAATCCAATCTGGACGCTGGTGCATCTGCTGGCGACCATGAAAGCCCCCGACGGCACAATCACGATCGACGGCTTCTATGATAATGTCGCCCCGCCAACCGAGTTGGAGCGGGCGGCCCTGGAGCGGCTGCCGCTTGATCTGCCGACGGTGATGGCCGGGATCGGCCTTGATCGGCTTGATGCGCCCGCCGATCGCGGCTACTTCGAGCGGCTGGCCCTCTGGCCGACCTTAACGGTCAATGGGTTGCATGGCGGGTACGGCGGCGCCGGAAGCAAAACGGTGTTGCCCGCATCGGCGCTGGCGAAGTGCGATATTCGGCTCGTGAGTGATCAGCGCGTCGAGGATATTTTCGCCCGTGTCAAAGATCATGTCGCCCGCCATGCACCTGAAGTCGAGGTGATCTTCCAGGGCGGGATGGATCCCAGTAAAACCCCGCTCGACTCGGCCTATACCGCGCCGATTGCGGCCGGATTGCAGGCGGCGCGCAACGAAGAACCGTTACTTGTCCCGGCGATGGGCGGCAGCCTGCCCGAGTATGTCTGGACGCGTATTCTGGGGGTGCCGGCATTTGTGGTGCCCTACGCCAACCACGACGAAGCCAACCACGCTCCGAACGAAAACCTGGAGCTCGATCGCTTCTATGGCGGAATTAAGAGCGGCGCCGCGATTCTCGCTCATCTCGGGCAGAAGTAAAAATCACCCCAAAAGCAGGCTTGCACCCGGCTACCCAGCCATCGAAATAGCCGCGCAGGCAGCAATCTCGTTGCGACGAAACGCAACAAGGGGCGGAATCACGCGATTCCGCCCCTTGTTGCGTTTCGTTCCATTCACGGTCTGAGCTACGGACGTACTTACCTGTAAACTTTCATTGTGGTGCTGCAAGGCACCATGCTGTTTGCGCCAAGCGATTGCGACTTGATCGTGTAGTTGCCCCCGCTACTGCCCTTTACAAGGTTGGTGGTAAAGCCGCGTCCCGACCAGGTGTTCTTGGCAGTTTCGTACTTCTGGCCGACAACATTCGGTACCTGGCACATCGGAACCGCAGTTGCGGTCGGCGTTGCGGTACTGGTTGGACTCGGCGTTGCGGTCGGCGTCGCCGGTGATACGATTACGAATGTGTGCGTGTCGGTCGCGGTACGTCCATCGGCGGCGAATGCCTGTGCTATGATCGTATAGGTGCCGGCCGGCAGATTTTGGAATGTGCTGTTGCTGATTGGGGCGCACGGTGAATCGCCGCCATGGGCGCAGTACGAGACGACTGATTCTTGCTGGTTGCTGATGCTCTGGCCGCCTGGCCCCAGCACTTGCAGCGTGACTTTCTGGATCCCCGCGCCGTTATTCGTTCCGACCTGTGGGTTCCATGCCACCGCCTCGAAACCCGTCTGGCTCGCACTGCTGATCGTGGCGCCATTCGCAGGTGACACGATCTCAATATGGATCGGTTGCGGAGTCGCGGTTGGGGTCGGGGTGGCAGTTGCAGTTGCCGTCCGTGTTGGGGTGGCAGTTGGGCTTGGCGCCGCCGACGTAGCTGTCGGTCCACCGCCGGAGCCACCTGTGCTGCCGCCCGTGCCGCCCGTGCCGCCC
>JAAUQO010000197.1 GCA_012032775.1 Oscillochloris sp.
CGCCCAGACCACGGGCGCGGGCCGCTCGCAGCCAGTCCTGGCGCAGCACTTCATCGTGGGCCGCGTGGACGATCCGGGCCAGAAATGCCGCCCCGCGCACGGCGAGAATGCCGCCCGGCACCAGAATATGGCTGTCGAGACCATAGCCATTGGTGTAGAACAGACGCATCCCGATCAGCCGGTTGAGATCAACCACTGTCTCGATCGCCAGGATCAGCATCACAAAGCTGGGCAAAGCCAGGATCAGCACATTCAGCCCGAACAACAGGTTCGCCAGCAGTCGCGGGCGGGGCAGCGCCAACAACCCACCCCAGATCACACCGAGCGGCACCGCAGCGATCAGGCTGAATGCGATTAGCTGCGCCGAACGCTGGGCCGCCGTGATCAACTCGCGGCCGACCCGGCCACTACGGGCGCCGCCGGCCAGATCGCCCTGCGACACCTGACCAAGGTAGTTGCCGACCGCCTGGAAATAGATCTCGATCCCGGCATCACGGCCGACCCGGCCGAGAAATGATTGCGGGGCGAAGATCAGCAGCGTCACCAACAACACCCCGATAACGATACTTGCCACAACCTTTAAAACTTCGCTCAGCAGCGCTCCCGGCGCGAGTTTGCGTAACCAGACCATAGCGTACAACTGCGGCGCACAACGTCGGCCTGCATGCCTCGAAGCTGCGCGCCGCATCCCTTTCCAACTGGCAGAGATGCGTGCCCAGCTGCGGTTTCTTCACCGACGGGCACGCAGAAACTCACAGGTTCACATAGCGCACCGAATGCCGGATCTCGTGAAAAATGTCGGTCGGCGGCGCAGGTTTCCTTGATCAACAAGAGTACAGGCAGTACGCGACAGCTGAGTAGGGGGACTCCATCTGTCGCGTACTCGGTACCAAGTTAACCATGCCCGGCCCGATTGAAAAAGCCACACAGGTGTACCCGCAACGGTACGAAAAGCGATACAGGCTTGGATACAGCGTCACAACTGCGCCAACTCCAGGGCAAATTCGGGGGTACGGCGGGCAGGCGTGCTTGTGTCGAGGAGCCTGAGGCCACGAGTGCGTTTGCCCAACGGCTCGGGTTCGAGGGGAAAACGCACCATCAGCGCCGCACAGATCCGGTCCAGATCGGCCCGTGTACCGGCCGCAAGCAATTCAACCTCCAGCTCACGGAAGGTCTCGATTCGCCCGCCTGCCGCAACATGGCCTTCATCAAGGCATAACTCGGCCAGTGGGCGCTGCTGCGCGCCAAGGGTGATGATCTGGCGTCGGGTGAAGACCCGAACGCGGGAAAACAATGGTTCGTGACCAACCAGGGCAAGGGCGTGGCTACGAGCCGGACTTGCCGGCCAATGCAGCGGCGAGAGTTCGGCGGCGATCGGAACCTCCCATTCGTCGCGCAGATGGATCAGGCCGTCGAGACCACGAGAGCGCTTGACGGTTGCGACCCGCCGGCCGGCGACTTCGCGCACACGCAGGCTCGCGCCCCTGGCCCGCAATCGATCATCGGCGGTATCAAAATAGGTCGTGGTCTGATATTCGGCAGCCGACTGGGGTATGAGGTTTGCGCCGGCAAGGGTGGTAAGGCGCAACAGGCCGGTGAAGACGCGGCGATCGGAGACGCGAAACTTAGCTTCGATTTCCATAGCAATGCTGCACCACCAGGCCGACGCCATCGGCAACCAGGGGCGATTCCGCACATGGATCAGACAACATTGGCTGCCGTGCGCGCAAGAGTGGATGTTTCCGGAAGATGATAGCACATGATCTCGCCCTGCGATTCGCTGCGGGCGCGTACAACCTCCCGAGTCAGTGCATCAACCGGGCGGATCGATCCATCCTCCCGAGTCAGTGCATCAACCGGACGGATCGATCCATCCTGATGCATAGCGCAATCCTATCGGGGGTGTGACATCGGTGCTGCGCCCTGATCCAACGGTTCCTGGTTCTGGGTTCTCGGTTCTGATTGGATTACTCTAATCAGCCCGAAGTCCCAACCGTGATGCTGGATTGGCGCCTACAATACCATCGTGATCGGGCAACCGGCACGAAACACGCCGCACAAGGGGAAAGAACGCCATGGATTTCACACTGGTCGCAGAGCATCACCCGCCCTTCCTGGAAGCGCAACCCGACGCCCCATACATCCACGAGCTGAGCGATGTACGAGAACTGCTTGAAGCATGCTTCGGATATCAGGCCCAGAATGTGCTTTTATACGCGCCAAATCTACCACCGGCTTTCTTCGATCTTAGTTCGCGCTTCGCCGGCGAGATGGTGCAGCACTTGCAACAGTATCGTGTGCGCCTGGCGGTTGTCTGCCCGGCCGGAAGTGTGCCCCTGAGCAGTCGCTTCAATGAGTTTCTGGCCGAAACCCGGCCCGATGGCGATTTCGCCGTCGTGATGACGCGGGCGGAAGCCGTTGCCTGGTTGGCAGACAAAACGTAATCTTATGTTGTGTCTTTTTGCCGGCTTTACCGACAAAAAACAGCAACATAAAAACGATTGTAGGATCAGAGCGTAATCACATGATCCGGCGGATTGCCGGAAAGTGCGGCGTAGAGATCGGGGAAACAGCCCACCTGCACGCCGGCAACGGTTCCACTCACCCGGCAATTGCCCACTTCACCCTCGGCCAGGCCACGCTCAAGCGCACACTGATCGCACATCATCAGGAGGATTCCCTGCTCGGCCGCCACTTTCGCCAGCCGCTCGCCGACCGGATCGCCGGTGCGCAGAATATAGGTATTGTCGTCGAAGAAAAACAGCCCGACCACCTGCACACCGTGGCGATCTTCTTCCAACTGCGGCAAAATCATCTTCCCGAGCTTGTAACTGGCCGTATGTCCCGATGTACTGAACACATAGGCAACCTTCATCAGCGGTGATCCTTCTCAATTCGCTTCGGCACAATCCCGTTGATCGCGCCACAACTATGATAGAGCAATCCTAGAACGTCGGTAGAGTATTTATGGGCCGGCGGCCCGAAACGCCTACAAATCCGATTACGCTACCGACGCCCTAGACCTATTGGTGAACCAATCGCCGAATCTTGCACCACCCTTTTAAGCGTGATCCCGTCGCAAGAGTGGGCTATACTAGTGATGCGAGATTATTGTTGCAACACACCAATTTCAGGGATATCTATGCATTATGCCAGCGATGCGCCTGAGATGCCTCCTGCCGACAACACACTCCTGCTCTGGCGCCGGCAGGCAGTTGCGGCACTATTGCGCATCTTAGCGATCGTGAGCCTGCCGCTCATCCTGATCGATGCCTTGCAGCAGATTCGTGCCGAACAGTGGCCGATGCTGGCCTGGCATCTTAGCATCGGCGTCCTGGTTGGCGGATTCGCCATTGCGCCCGGCCTGAGTTACAAACTGCGTGCCGGCGCCGCCGTTGCGCTCCTGCTGGCGAGCGGCTTGATCGGGTTGGGGTATTACGGACTGTTCAGCATCAGCTACGGCCTGGCGCTCCTAAGTGTCGTTTTCGCGATTCTGTTGTTGGGGCCGCAGGCCGCTCTGCTTGCCATCATTGGGCTGGGGGCCGGCTACGGGCTGATCTTCGCCGGCTTCGGCAACGGGTTGTTTCCGTATCCACAGCGGTTTTTCGACAACCTGGCCGAGGCACCGGTGCTGTTCAACCACTGGCTACTGGTTCTCGGCAGCGCGGCGATCCTGGCCATAACGCTCGGCTCACTGCTCAAGGTAGTGCAATCCAGCCTGCACACAGCGCAAACCGCCCGCAGCGAACTCGAACATCTGAATCATGCATTGGAAACGACGGCATTTCAACATACGACCGAGTTAGAACGTGAGACGCTGCTGCGCAGTATCAATGAAACGCTGCCCAATGCCTTTCTGTACCAGGTGATCCAGCGGGCCGATTTCAGTTATGAACGCTACACCTACCTGAGTCCGTCGATGGAGCGATTGTTCGGCCTGACCACAGCCGAGATCCTGGCTGATCCCAGCCGTATGCGTGCCCTGCTCCATCCTGATGATCAACCGCGCCTTGAGCGGGTTGATCGCGAAGCGGTGCAACAGCGTGTCCCATTCGATATTGAGGTGCGGATGCATAAAGCCGATGGCCAGATCGGCTGGTTCCACATCCGCTCGCTGATCGCCCAGGAACTGGACGACGGGCGCATTATCTGGAATGGTCTGGCGTTGGAGATCAGCGCCCGCAAGCAAGCCGAACTGGCCCTGGCCGAACAATTGCGTTATGCCGAGGCTCTGGCCCGTTGCTCGCAGGTACTGCTGGCCGACGGCACCGCAACCAACAATTGGGTGGAGACGGTTCAGCAAGCTTTGGAAACATTGCGGGTTACGATCGGATGTTGCCGCGTAGCGCTCCGCTTCTATCGCACCGCCGACGAAGTGCGCGCCGTGCCGATCTTTGTGATCGCCTCCCAGGATCCGACGGCGCCGCCCCACCGCGAACATCCCGTGAACCTGTCGGATGTCCCGCCGGCCGTGATTGAACGGCTGGCCGAAGGCAAGTGGGTTGCCGGTAGAATGGCGGAACTCTTCCCCGATGACAATTCCGTCCGACATCATCTTGAGGTAAATGCGCGCAATTCGCTCCTTTTTATGGGCATTCACGTCGCCGGCCTCTGGCGCGGCTACCTGGCCGCATCCGACAGTGATCCCGATTGGATCTGGAGCGAGTCGCAGGTGGCGTTTTTCCGCACCGGGCTCGACATGATCGCGGCATTCATGCAACAGTGGGAAACCACCGCCACCCTGCGCACCCGCGAGTCGTTGCTTTTCGAAAGCCAGGTTCGCCAGGAATCGCTGCTGCAAGCCATTCCCGACTTGTTGCTCGGCGTGGATGCCCAGGGCACGATCCGCTTCGCCCATACGCCGCCCGAAGCACCGCTGGCCCTTCCGACAACGGTGATCGGCCGGCGTTTGTTGCCGTGCTGCCGCAGCCGATCAGCAGCGTGCTCGCCGCAGCCCTGGCCCAACCCACAGCCGAACGCAGCTTAATCCCGCTGAATGGTGCTGTCCCCGGCGCAGCCGCCAAAACCGTCGAGGGGCGGGTGGTGGCGATGGGCGCCGACGAACGCTTGATCCTGCTGCGCGATGTGACGACGCAGCAGCGCCTGAACGACGAGTTGGCCCGCGCCCGTGATGCAGCGGAAGCCGCAGCTCAGGCCAAATCAACGTTTCTGGCGACCATGAGCCACGAGATTCGTACCCCGCTCAACGCCGTGATCGGGATGGCCGCGATGCTGGAGACGACCGAACTTACCGCCGCGCAGCGCAAGTATGTGGCGATCATCACCAATGGTGGGCAGTCGTTACTCGCCGTCATCAACAATATTCTCGACTTTTCGCGGATCGAGGCCGGACACATGGAGTTGGAGAACCAGCCGTTCGATCTCCACGACTGCCTCACAACAACCGTCGATCTGGTGAGGCACGAGGCGCGACGCAAGGACTTGCACATCGAGTGTCGTGTGACGAACGCAGTGCCGCGGGCCGTGATCGGCGATACGGGCCGCTTACGCCAGGTGGTGTTGAATCTGCTCGCTAATGCGATCAAATTCACCGATGCCGGAGCAGTGTATCTTGAGGCCGGCGCCGGCACCCAGACCATCCATCGAACCACGGTCACGATCCAGATCCGCGATACCGGCATTGGGATGACGCCGGAACAGCTAGCGCGAGTCTTCGATCCATTCATCCAGGGCGATCGTTCGATCGCGCGCCGCTTTGGCGGCACTGGTCTGGGCCTTGCCATCAGCCGCCAATTGGTCGGCTTGATGGGCGGTCGGCTTGATGTGCGCAGTACACCCAATCAGGGTTCGACTTTCACGATCACGCTGCCGTTTGTGATCGCCTCAGAAGCGGATCTACCGCAACCAGGCACGGTGCTGCAACCGGCTGCCATACCGTTACGCATTCTCGTCGCCGAAGACAACCCGATCAACCAGGATGTCATCCGGTCGCTTTTAGAACAGGTGGGGCATAGCGTGACGATCGTCGGCGATGGGCAAGCGGCCGTCGAAGCGGTGCAACTGGTTCGCTACGATGTGGTGCTGATGGATGTGCAGATGCCGATTTTGGACGGCGAGACGGCTACTCGCCGCATCAGGCAGCTTGGCGGCGGGATCGCACAGCCGCCGATCATCGCCCTGACCGCCCATGCATTAGCCGACGACCGGACCCGTTTCCTTGAGTGCGGGATGAACGGCTATCTCAGCAAGCCGGTACAACCGGCAGCGCTGCAACGGGTGCTGGTGGAAGTGGCCGGCGCAATGCCGACAGGAGCGGCAGCGGCAGTGGTGCAGCCGTTGCCGCCTGAAAGCGTGTCGCTGATCGATTGGGACGAGGTGAGACATCTGGCGCGTGCACTCAATATGTCGCAGGCCAATGTGCTTGGCACCGTACTCGAGATATTTGAGGAAACGATCCCGGCCCAACTCGATGCGATCGATGCGGCGATCGACAGCGGTGATGTCGATGGCTGCCAACTTGCGGCACATCGCTTGCGCGGCGGTTGTTTGCAAATCGGCGCTCAGGCAATGGCGGATCTCTGTCGCCGGCTGGAACATAGCGACAACAGCGGCGATTTTCCGGCGCTTATCGCCGCGTTGCATACCTGCTACTCCCAAACCTACGCCCTGCTCCGCAAGCACTCCGTCGCCGCCGAATAGGTTAACGGGCGTTTCTGGATGCGACACACGGCGCGGTTATGCCGGCTCGTGTGTCGCATCCATCGGCTCAGGCTCACTACGTCGCCGGAACTCCAGCGTGCCATCGTCCAGTTTACCAAACCGGTACACCACCGTGTCGAGCACATAGTTCTGGTATAACTTCCAGGGCCGCCGCGAGCCTTGCTTCGGCAACGAGGCCAGGGCGCGCTGCACATAACCTGATGTGAAGTTTACCACCGGCTCCTCGCTGATCGACGGGTCGCTGCGGCGCGGCGTACATTGGACGTAGCCATGGCGATCCATGTAGTTCAGAAGCCGGGTGATATAGCGGGCGATCAACTCGCACTTGAGCGTCCACGAGGCGTTCGTATACCCGATCACAAGTGCCAGATTGGGGATGTCGCTCAACATCGCCCCTTTGTAGTTCATCGTCTGCGCCAGTTCAACGGGCCTGCCGTCGATCAGCAGTTGTATGCCGCTCATCAGCCGCATCACCAGGCCGGTGGCGGTTACAACAATATCGGCGGCGAGCGTCCGACCGGAGCGGAGCCGAATACCATCGGTGGTGAAGGAATCGATCTGATCGGTAACCACGGCGGCCTTGCCCGATCTGATGGTTTTGAACAGATCGCCGTCGGGCACCAGGCAGAGTCGCTGATCCCAGGGATTGTAGTGCGGCGTAAAATCCGTGGCTACGTCGTAATCGGGGCCAAGTTCTTGCCGCACCATGGCGATCAGCCTGCGCTTCGCAAATGCCGGTTTCAAGCGCATCAGCAGATAGTAATACATGTTTTGCAGCACATTCTTCCAGCGCACCAGGCCATAGGCCAGGCGTTCGGGCAAGCGGCCGCGCAGCCAATCGGCGACGGGATCACGGGCCGGCCGGGCGACGATGTAGGTCGGCGAGCGCTGGAGCATTGTCACATGGGCGGCCTGCTCGGCCATCGCCGGCACCAAGGTAACCGCCGTGGCGCCGCTGCCGATCACCACCACCCGTTTGCCGGCATAATCGAGATCTTCCGGCCATTGCTGGGGATGCACGATCCGGCCGGCGAACTGCTCAACCCCGGGCCACGCCGGAGTATAGCCCTGAGCATACTCATAGTAGCCGCTGCACAGATACAGGAATGCGCAGGTTAGTCGGACGACTTCACCGGATTCGCACTCGGCCTCGACGTCCAGCGAGCGGCGCTGGACGACCACTCGGCCCGCCGCACCCGATGACCGAAGCGGATCTTGCGGTCGATGCCGTGGGCCTGCGCGGTTTCCTGAATATAGCGAAGAATAGCCGGCCCATCGGCGATCGCTTTGGCCTCACGCCAGGGCCGAAACGCGAAGCCGAGCGTGTACATATCGGAATCGGAGCGTACACCGGGGTAGCGGAACAGATCCCAGGTGCCGCCGAGCGTCGCACGCGCCTCCAGGATTGCGTAGCGCTTGCCGGGACAGCGGCGCTGAAGGTAGTATGCGGCGCCGATGCCCGACAAACCCGCCCCGACTATCAGTACATCAAGATGTTCAATCGTCACCAGGGTCTCCTTGCCGGTGGTGCCTGGATAAGGCATCATGCGCTCACTGACTGAAATTGTAGCATTCCCGGATCGTTCGCAGCAAGCAACGGGTACGGGCAGGTAGGATTGATACAATGCCCCCTTTGTATGTAAGGATGTTTGATGAACCATTATCGGCCTGCAAGCCGGCGTCTGTCGCCTGACCGTTGTTTCGCCGCCGATCCCGCTCAGCGCGCCGTCGCCCGTGCGTTGTACGCCGTGGTGCGCGAATTGCCGTTGCTCTGCCCACACGGCCATGTGCAACCGGCCCTGCTCGCCGCGCCTGAGGCACGTTTCGGCAGTCCGGCTGAACTCTTCATTATTCCCGATCATTATGTCACCCGCATGCTTTACAGCCAGGGTGTGCCCCTGGAAGAACTCGGCGTACCTGCCCGCGACGACAGGCCGGTCGAGAGCGACCATCGTCGGATCTGGCAGCGCTTCGCCGAACATTTCTATCTGTTCCGGGCCACGCCGACCGGGTTGTGGCTGGCCGACGAATTGACGAACCTGTTCGGGGTTGAGGAGCGCCTGAGTGCTGAAAGTGCCGGGCGGATCTACGATCATCTGGAGGCGCAACTTGCCCGGCCTGAGTTCGCGCCGCAGGCGCTGCTCAAACGCTTCAATATCGCCTTGCTGGCCACCACCGACGCCGCCGCCGACGATCTCGCCCACCACCAGCGTCTTCACGCCGATGGTCTGAACCACATCAGGCCGACCTTCCGCCCCGACGCGCTGATTGCCTTGAGTCGCCCGGATTGGCCGGCCCAGATCGCAGCACTCGGCCGGGCGGCCGGTGTTGAAGTGGCCAGTTACGCCGATTTCGTTCGGGCGCTGGAGCAGCGCCGGGCATTTTTTCAGCAGATGGGCGCCCTGGCGACCGACCACGCCGCGCTGACGCCGTACACTCATCGCCTGAGTGACGGCGAAGTCGCAACCCTCTTCGCCCGTGCGCTGCGGGGCGAGGTCGATGCATCAGCCGAGGCGCGTTTCACCGGCCATATGCTGATCGAGTTCGCCCGTATGAGCGCCGAGGATGGGTTGGTGATGCAGTTACATGTCGGCAGCCTGCGCAACCACAACCATGCCGTGTTTACACGCTTTGGCCCCGACAACGGCGCCGATATTCCGATCAGCACCGAATGGACGCGCAACCTGCAACCGTTGCTGCATGCGTATGGCGACGACCCGCGCTTCCGGCTGATTCTTTTTACGCTGGACGAGAGCAGCTACAGTCGCGAATTAGCCCCACTGGCCGGACATTATCCGGCGCTGCGACTTGGGCCGCCCTGGTGGTTTTTCGATAGCGTCAACGGCATGCGGCGCTATTTCGATCTGGTGGTCGAGACGGCGGGAATCTACAATCTGGCCGGATTCAACGACGATACGCGCGCCTTCGCCTCGATCCCCTCGCGCCATGATCTCTGGCGGCGCGTGAGTTGCGACTGGCTGGCAGGACTGGTTGTGCAAGGGCTGCTGGCCGAAGATGAGGCCCATGAACTGGCCTACGAACTGGCCTATGGATTGGCGCAGCGCGCGTATCGTTGGGAAACGTGGTGATGATCGCCGCCGTGCGCTGCACAAATGCCTCGGTCGAGGCTGCGCGCTGCAGATCCCGTCGTAGCAGCGGCCCAGGTGCTCGGCAAAGTGACCATACAGGCGCGGCGAAATCCGACCGATCGGCGTCTCCGATATTTCCAACGTCGTGTGATTCATAGCCCTCCGCTTCAATCCAAATGGCCCACGGCGTCGATTCATCGGCTGATGCGGTTGATCCCGCCGCATGCTGCACGTTCGGCTACAAACGCCGCAGGTTGCGCAAGGCCCGCATTCCGGCCCGGAGTTGCTGTTGCTGGATTGTACTCAAGGGCTGATCGGAGTAGCGACCCTGTTCGATCAGCGCGATCAACTCGTCCATCGCCGCACTCGTGGCCAGGCCACGAGCGATCAGAAGTTGGCCGTATTCGTGAACAGTCAGGCCCGGCGGCCACAACACCCCGGCCCGATCGCCGAAGCGCTCCAGTTGCCATTGCGCCTGAGCCAGCGGCGAGCGGCGAGCGGCGTGCCGGAACCACCAGGCGGCTGCCGGCAGCAGAATCGCACATACGCCGGCAACAAACCAGATCAGCGCACGATCGAGTTCCCAACCCTGGGCCGGCGCTACCGGCTCAGACTGCGGAATAATAACCGGGGCCGGCGGCGGATCGGCGAGCGTTCGTGTAGGCAGCGGCCGCACCGGTGTCGGCTCGAAGGCCAACCAGCGCCCGTCGATCAAGAGCTCCGGCCAGGCATGGGCATCAGCTTCGTACACCAGATAGACGCCCCGCGCCTCGTCATAGCTTCCGGTTGCGTATCCAAGCGCCAGGCGCGCGGGGATGCCCAGGCTGCGCGCCATCACCGCCATTGCCGAGGCGTAGTAGGTGCAATAGCCCTGCCGCATCTCAAACAAAAACTGATCGACGGCATCACCGCCGGCCGGAATCGGCTGTACCTCGTAGGCGTAGGGCAACTCACGCAGATACTGTTCGATCGCCAGGGCCTGCTTATGCGGATCGGCAATATCGGCCGTTACCGAGCGAGCCAGATCTGCGACACGCGGCGGCAGATCCGGCGGCAGAGCCAGACTCGGCCGATAATCGGGTGGATCGGCAGCACTTGCCGCGTCCGGCAGCGGCGCCCGCTCCT
>JAAUQO010000198.1 GCA_012032775.1 Oscillochloris sp.
CGCACTCGCGCTCAGGGCAACTGACGCTTCAAACTCAAACGTCGCCCAGCAGCAGTGTCGAGCATAGAGGACTCGGAGAACGGCGCGCTGTACCGCACCCCGCACGCCACAAACGTATCGCCATCGAGCGCCAGTAGCTGGGCAAGTGGCGTCTCGGGCGTGCGCGTGCTGGTCGTATAGCTCACCCATCCGGTCGAGGTATCCCCCACTTGATAGTAGGCCCCACCATTATCACTACACCACCACTCATACGTGCGGGAGGGTGCCAACGCTGTTTCGACTTCGACTTGCCCGCGTATGACCGCCAGGCCGGTGGGATGCAGCCCGCACTCCGCATCCACGCTACAAAAGGCCTGTGAGCTGTCGTCGGACTCGTGGAGATACCCCGCGCATGGGTCATCGTGTAGACCGGCGACGACCGCCCCGCCAATCGTATTACTGCACACGATGGCTGCCCCATCCACAATGAGCGCATTTTCGCTGTCCGCGTCTTTTTGCCCACCGCCGATGGCCCGGTCATTCTGCGCGGCCCCTTGCAGCATGGCCACGCTGACGGTGTTGCCAGACGCCGCTGGGGTGCTCAGTGTCAGGCGAATGGTCGTGTTGTCCGGCGTGCTCGTGCCCGTCACCGTTTGCAAGACAGGACCTCCACCCGTATTTTTAAACGGGCGGAAATTGGTACTATTGAGCACCGTCACAGGCGGGTTGTGCCCTGAGAATGACAGGGCAATCACATCATTAGCCACATCGCCAATATTGCAGCTCTGCAACACCGGAGGCCGATGCGCGCCACGGTCGCGGCCGTCTGAATCGTTATTGAAACACGCGGTGTTGGTGATATTAAAATTGTCGCTGCCCGCGTTCACGAAGGTGCAGTTGACCGTGATATTATTCCCATCGTCGAAGTCAAACCCTCCACCGGCCAGGCTGAAGTTGTCGTTGTAGCGCTGTGTGTAATCGTTAGTGTCGGCAACCTCGTCCTGGATGAACGTTTCGTGGAAAATATTGTCCCGAATATCCCACACCTGCCCAGCCAGGAGCGGATTGCTCAGCTCGAAAAGTCCCGCGATAGACCGTATTGTTGGCAAAATCAAGATCGTAAATCCGTTGGCCAAACCAGATCCGATGCTGATATTGCGCTGACGTCTGTGTGGGGAGATCAAAAATATTGTGGCGCACCCAGGCCGAGCTATGCCTGCTCGCCGTGCCGAATTGGATGCACCCGCCGCGCTGATTGCCGGAGGTGCCAATCGGCGCCGCGCACCCATTGAAATAGTTGTACTCAATAATGTGCTGAAAGGGCGGCACCGGGCTGAACGGCAGCGGAATGGCCACCTGGGCCGACAGGGCAATGATCAGGCTAAACCCGATCACCAAGGCTGCATTGTGTATGAGCCGCCGGTGCGGCCAAACGGCATCGATCAACGTGACCGGCGTGGAGGTTGCTTGAACTTGCATGGCTTTTTATTCTCCTGTTGAAAGGTTTTTGGGAGGTACTTACTCAGTCAGTCTTACCTGGTTAACCGTGACCGTTGACCGCCGACGGCCGACCGCCGAAGAGAGAGGTACAACTCAACTTGTGGCGGTCAGCGGTCAGCCGTCATTCCGGCGCACGCTTCGCCCTCCAGGCCCAGCCAGGATCACCCCATGAAAGACATCGCATCAACGTGGTCGATCGTCGCAAGCAACATTCCGCACCACAACCCATTGACCGATCACGGTCTACCGGCTATACTGCAATTACTCCCAGAGCCGGCTCAAGATCTGGCCAGAATCTCAAAAACATCCAGGTTGAATGGTCAAGCGTTAAAGAGTTTTATCTGATTTCAATCAGCAAAAACGGCCTGGTTATAGTGCGAGGGAGTAGAGATCAGCGACCCGCTATGAAGGGTGTCGAGACCTGGTATGTTGAAATAGACGTAGCCTACCACTAGTGGGTAGAGATCAGCGACCCGCTATGAAGGAGACTGTCGCCTAATGAGGGTTCGATCGTCCCTATCGCCGTGGTTGCAGCAGGGCGGAAGATGCTGCCACGGCATGACGCAGCGGGTCATGGGGGCGATTCCGCCGCATCCACCACCACGAACCCCTCTGGTGGCTGGATTCCGCAGTCCGATGCGTGATTCGGGCGCCATCCGCGCACGCCGCAGCCGGCCCAGGAACCTGAACCGCAGGTGATTCTGGGCGCAATGGGCTCAGCATCGGGGTGCCGGAGCCAGGTTCCGCTGCACCCGGCTGATCCAACTGCGCAGGTTGCGGACGGCACAGCCCTGGAACAACTGGCATTGCGCGGCGGCTTGCCCCAATCGCCGGGCGCGGCGGCAGCCTTGCCACTGCACCACCCAGGCAATCACCGGCTCGACCCGCCAGCGACTCCCCAGCAGCGCCCGTCCTTCCGGGGCCTGGTTGAAGGCCGCGTCCACGCGCAGGATGGCGTGATAGTCGGTGATGTACACCGTGCGGTGGCCCGTCGGCTTCGCGGTCGGCTCCCGGCATTCGTTCCAGAGCGGGCACTCCCCGCATTGGGAGGCCAAAAACCGGAAGCGGATGCCGTCGCCGTCGCCTTTGCGGTAGCAGGCCGTGCTGGTGACGCCGTGGGGACAGGTGCAGCGCGTCCGCGCAAGGTCAACCCGGAAATCGGCCGGCCCGAAGCGGCTGCCGTCCGTCCCGCCCGGCTGCGGTATCCGCGCCACCAAACGGGTCTGGTCATCGCTCACTGCCGCCACGCGGGCGCGGGTTTTGCCGTAGCCACCGGCCTGATCCATCACCATGTGGGCCGGCAGCGGTTGGTTCGCTGCCTGCTGCTGCTGGATCGCCGCGATCGGCGCGTCACTATCCGAGGTGGCCCCGGTCAGGGCGACACAGGCCCGCATGCGGGTTGCGGTCGTGCTGATGACCGCATTCCAGCCCAGGACGGAAGAGCCGTCGCCGTGGTTGCGAAAGGTCGCTTCGCGATCGACCGCACTGGCAAGCCGTTGGGAACCACGCTGGTTGGTGGGGAGCTCGGTCACAAAGCCGGTCGCATCGGTGGTGAGGTCGTCGGCCTGCACTTTGGCGAGATGGGTGAGGTAGGACTGCACGGCGCTGCGGGTGGGTTCGGGCAGCGCGTCTACGTGCGGCGTCAGGCCATCCACCACCCAGCGCACCACGGTCACCACGGCCTGGAGCCGCTGCTGGCGGGTAATCGGCGTGCGGGCGATCGGCAGATCGGCCAGGGCGCTGAGGTCGAGCGGCGGGATCGCCGGTTGCACATCGGCGGGGGCGTGCTGCTGCCAGAGCCGGATCAGGCGCAGGGTCAGGTCGGCGAGCAGATGCGCGGTCGTGGGCGTGGCGGCAACCGGACTGGCCATGGCGAAGGTATCGACGATCTGGGGCGTGGCAACGGGGTCTTCGGGATCGACCCGGTCGAGAAACGCGAGCACATCGGCAAACAGCGCATCAGGCGCGTGGATCGTCATCCAGGCGTGAAATGTCGCCAGCGTGCTGTGATCCGGGCCAGGATGGGTCAGCGGCAGGCCGACATACCAGCGCACCAGCAGATTGGTGGTCAGCAATTCCTCCAGGTCGCGGTCGGAACACGAACCCGCCCAGGCCCGCACCAGTTCGGCGCGCACGAACTGGGCCACGGTATAGGTGGGCGTGGCACCGGGCGTGCCGGGGGTATGATGAAAGCCGGCACAGGCCGCGATGACCGGGGCCGGATCATACCACTGGTTGAGCAGGACAAGGGGATGCTTCGCACACCGGGCGAGCATGCGGCGATAGATGCGGGTTTCGAGCCAGGCCATGATCGGGGCCAGAAACTCGCCCATCAGCCATTGGATAAGCGGCGGCACATCCGGCACATCGGGCGTGCCGGCGCGGAGGATCGGTGGTAGAATAGCCATACGAACCGCCTTTTGTGTGCGTGATTTGGGCTTCAACAACCGAATCATGCCACAAAATACGGTTCGCTCATGTGAGCGAAATAATTACCCGACAGGCTCATGAAGGGTGTCGAGACACTGGCCGCCGCAGCCGCTAAGCAACATTAAGATGCCGTGAGGAGCTACGACCCGCTATGAAGGGTGTCGAGCGCTGTGCGCCAATGAAAAATGGGCACGATCTGTTGTGTGGAAGAGAAGCGCTCATGGTAGGTGAACATGAACGTCGTCGGTCTGCTTAATCCTCACCTCTCCATCCTGCGCTGCAGGCACTTCCGGAAACATATGACGAAACGAAAAACTCCTGGTATTCGTGCGTTACGGAAACATCTTGCCGCTAAATCGCAGCAGGAGTTGATCGACGATATTGCGCGGTTGTACGAGCACAACGATGTCGTACGGGATTTCTACGCCCTCCAAATCGATCCGTCTTATCCTCAGCATTTGCTCGCCGACTCGAAAGCAACGATTACCCACGAGTTCTTCCCAGAACGCAATCGAAATCATATCGGGCTTGCGCGCTCGGCGGTGGTAAGGCGGGTGCTGTCTGGGTTCGCTAAACTGGTCTCCGACCCGCTGCTCAATATCGATCTGATGCTGCATGCTGTTGAAATGGGAGTTGCTTTTACACGTTCGTACGGCGATATTGATGGGCCGTTTTATCGCGCTGTCGAGCGGGTATACTACGATGCAATCCTTCTGATACACAATCATGAACTCGATGCGCAGTTCCTTGATCGCTGTGAGCAGGTGATGCGTCATTCACAGAATCTCGGCTGGGGTTTCGCCGATAACATGATGCAAATTTTCTATGAGGGACTGGATTTTCCGGGTGATGAGGAGGCAGATGAGACCGATACAGAGCCGTCGTAATCTAGAAAAAGCCTCTCAAGTTCACAGTCAACAGTTATCCATTTCACAAATATGCGGTAGCATGCACCTTAGTACTCCAAGAATAGCCAACACATCCAGGATACCTATATGGAACAGGAAGAACGAACGTACCTCGAAGACCTGAAAGTGATTCATCGCCGTCGATTACAGATCCTGGAACGAAAAAAGGCGCACTTCGGTATCAATACACCACCTGAGATCGAGATTGAGATCGAGGATATTACTCAGTCGATCAAGGACATCGACGACCGCTTGCATCGTACCCGCGCAGTACCGGTAGATTTGCTTTCGTACACGGCTATCGCTCCGCGTGACAGCACAACCATCCAACTTGACTGGACTGCACATTTTTCCGGTGGTGTTGCATCGGAGCAGATCTGGAAACAGCATCTCATCCCCGATCTCTACAATCTCTACAAGCGCGTAAGCGAATCGAGTGCCCAACCGGCGCTGGTATTGCGACAGCGAGCGACGATTGCGTCTGCGGTGGCCTTTGGTGCTGTTTTTCCGCATTCCTCCGGGATAGACCTTTGGATTGAACAACGCACCGACGACCGTGAAGTGCAGTGGTGGGCAGCTCAAGAAGATACGCCGACTATCGTCGGGCATCTGCTGAACGAACTGCCATCACCGATCGCCTGTGATGGTGATGGCACTGATACGCTGATCGAAGTGGCAGTTGCTCAAGATATCGGCACAGCCGTGATGCAATGGCGCCAAGCCCAGCCATATCGCTTTGCCGATCATATCCGCTTTGTACCGAATATTGGCTCAGATCGTACCTCTGTCCCAGATGCAGCGCATGCACTAGCGATGGCACGGCAGATCGCTGCTGCCTGCGTAGCCGCACACGCTGCTCGTCCGACTGGTACCATTCATCTGATAGTCTCTGCGCCATTTGCACTCGCGGTGATGATTGGGCGTAAGCTCAATGCATGCGGCGTAATCCAGTGTCACGAGTTTAATCGCGAGGGTAAGACGTATACGCCTGCATGGAAGATGACGGTTTAGCTATTCATTGTGATACCTTTCACTATATATGGATGTAAGATTACTATCAGGGCTTTGCACCGTCGCTCCGCGACAAGGTACGGGGTAGGGTATCCGTGCAGAGCCGTAGTTGCTTTTTTTTACGGCTTTGCGGAAAAATTAGCTATAGCAATCCTATCCGGGTTGTGCAGTCGGTTCTGCGTCCTGCCCCAGCGGTTCCTGGTTCTGGGTTCTCGGTTCTGGTAGGATTGCTCTATATTGGGTTTTGTCGTAGCCAAAAGAGTGTTGCAAAAACTCTTAAATTGTCATCTTGATTGCTTTTCATAGACGAAGCCGCATGCTATACTAACTGCATTCCTTCTCATACGCCCTGGCGCTTATCCTCTCGTACATCATCTTTAGCGTCGCAATTTATCGGGGTGCCATGGATCGTATCCTTACTATCCTCGACACGAGCGGCATTCAAGACTACATTTTCGCCAGCAATCGCATGCGCGAAAATATCGGTGCGTCGTATCTGGTTGCCGAAGCTACCGAGACATGGTTAAAAGAAGCCTTATCTAGGATTGGTGCGCTGATTGATCCACTATCAGATCAAGGGCTTGAACACATCCCTCAGGCACCGGCTGAATTGGTTTATGCCGGCGGCGGCAATGCCGCGATCCTCTTTCGCGCACGGACCGATGCCGTCAACTTTGTCACTGCCTATAGCCGTACACTCATCCGGAATGCCCCCGGCCTGCCGATTAAGGTCATCCATCACGCATTTTCTTGGGATAACGACGCTTTCGGCGGGGAGACAGGCGCATTTAACACTGCGATGCGGCAGTTGCGTTCAACGCCGCCAAGTTGGTCGCCGGGAGCCTTGGCCGGTCTCTCGGTAACTGTCGCTTGTCGCTCAACCGGCTTGCCGGCGGTGGATTTCGATCCTGACGAAACCGGTCGATCGGTCAGTGCGTTGGTGCTGGCACAGGTACGCGAATCGGTGCGCAAAAAAGCCGACGAGCGTTTGAAAACGTTCTTGCGCCGCGATCCTGATGATCCGAATGCCCCCGATCCGCTCGACGAATATAGCTTCAGTCGTGATTTCGACGACCTTGGCAGATCACGCGATGATGTGAGCTATATTGCCGTGATCCATGCCGACGGGAATGGAATCGGAAAACGCTTCCGCGATTGTATTACGGAACATGATCAAGCCGGCGTCGGCTCACGCACATGCATTACGAAGTTGCGTAAACTTTCGAACGCCGTCAATGCGGTCGGCACAACGGCATTGCGTAATACGATTCAACAGCGGCTCTTACCGGCGTTGAAGGAACCGCACTTCCGTGATTTTGTGCATAATTTGCCCCAGGATGATGAAGGGAAGCCGATTTTGCCGGTTCGTCCGCTGGTGTATGGCGGCGATGATGTGACCATTGTATGCGATGGGCGGCTTGGGCTTACGTTGGCAACTGCCTTCCTTGAGGAGTTTGCGCAGGCCACCGAAACTTCGCCGAGTGAACCGGCAACTGCCGGCACTGAGGCGAAGTCTGCGCAGACAGCCGAAACCTTACCGGGTGGCCCGGCAACTGCCAGCGCCGGGATTGCCATTGTCAAATCGCACTATCCCTTTAGTCGTGCCTATGAGCTAAGCGCCGAGTTGACTCGTTCCGCAAAAGACTATGGAAAACCCAAGCAAGCTGCGCATGGAGAGCCGCAGGAAGCACCGAAAGCCGCACTGGATTGGCATATCGCCATCAGCGGGATTTCGGCGGATTTGGAACAGTTGCGCGAGCGTGATTATGCGGTGCCTAGCATCGGCGGCAGTCTTGTACTCCGCCCGGTGCTGCTTGAACCTGATCCTACGCTGCCTGCCGCCCGTTCCTGGCCGTTTGTCCGCGATGTGATTGAAACACTGAAAGATGGCGCTGAGTGGCGCGAGCGGCGCAATAAAGTGATTGCTCTGCGTGAGGCGTTGCGCGGTGGGCCGGATGAAGTACGGCGCTTCCGTATACGTTATGGCCTGGAACATATTCGCCTGTCGAATGCGCCGGAAGATGATGTCGGTTGGATTGATGCGCCGAACGAATCGCCTCGATCGCGGAGCCTCTACTTCGATGCAATTGAATTGATCGATCTCTATCTTGCCATTCCCGATCAGCCAGTGAGCCAACCATGAGCCATGAACTTACGATTCACCTCTGTAGCGACTCGACATTCAGCAATGGCGACGGGGTACCCGGCTTCGTCGATATCGAGATCGAACACGACTCATCCGGTTGCCCGCAAATCGGTGCCCGCACGCTGAAGGGGTTGTTACGCGAGGAATGCGCAAATCTGCGCTTCGCACTCGCTGATCGCTGGACGGATACGCCGTGGAAAATATCTGAACGACGCTTGTTTGGGGCGAGTGGTGCGACAAATGATCATGAGTCGATCATGCATCTTGCTGATGCCACCTTACCACCAACGTTGCGTGAACACCTGCACGCGCAGGTTGCCGCCTGGCGCAGTAATCCGCCCAAACCTGATGCGTTGTCGCCGGATCAGATCTTGGAGTCATTAACCACGATCCGTCGCCAGACAGCGGTCGATGCCGTCCGCGGCGCTCCTGATACCGGCTCATTGCGTTCGGTGCGCGTGCTGTTGCGCAACACCCCACTGATTGCCCCAATCGGCTTTCGCGTCACACCGACCGAGAACGACCTTGCCTTACTTGCGGCGTGTATCTTACAGATGCGCCGCGGCGGTTCCGGGCGTAATCGTGGCCGCGGCCGCATCAAAGCTCTACTGCACCAAAGTCCGGTGTTGGATTATCACAATGCCGACTATACCCAAACCCTCTTTAAGCATTTTCGTACATTGGTTGTTTCGCCCGCGCCTGACGCTCAGGCCGTAACAACGGAGTGAGTTGGCTATGCCGCTGCGTGTCTATACGATTGAACTCGAACAACCGCTGTTGGCAACTGCTCTGGTCGGCGATCCCAACAGCACCACAACCTATAGCTATATCCCCGGCAGTTCATTACGCGGCATGTTTGCGCAACGCTTTCGAAATATGTTGCCACAAGCAGCCGAAGCACGTTTTCACCATCTCTTCCTCTCGGACTCAGTTCGGTTTCTCCATGCCTACCCTGAGATTGCCGGGAAGCGTGCGCTGCCGACCCCACAGAGCCTACGCCGTTCACGCGACGACGATAAGACACTCATCAATACGGCGTACCAACAAGGTTCCGTTGATCTGCGAAGCGTCAAAAAATCGTTCTGCTCATTTACACCAGATGGTTTGAAGCTCTTTGAGCCGGAACGTGATCTGAATATCCACGTCCAGCGCGATCCTAAAAAAGGCCGTGCCTGGCGTCAGCGGCGCGGCAATCAGGACGAACCCCATGGCACGGTGTTCCGCTACGAGGCGCTGGCTGCCGGTCAATCATTTCAGGCTGGGATCATATTTGATGATCCACAGGATGCAGATGATATTGATGCACTTCTGGCGCAGCCACAAGCATGGATCGGGCGTTCACGTAGTGCCGGCTATGGTCGTGTACGGATTATTGTGCCACAACCACAATCGCCCTGGGAGGAAGTTCCCACCCCACAACCGACCGCCGCGACCTTTACACTCACGTTGCTGAGCGATACAGTACTGCGTGATCGGCGCGGGCGCCCGGTAAACGGCGCTGATCCCGAAAGTTTGAGCGATGCATTAGGTTTTGCGATCGAGATTGATTACGAACATAGCCGAGTTACTGCGACACTTGTGGGCGGATTTAACCGTACCTGGCGCACTCCTGTGCCGCAAAGCCCGGCGTTGGCGGCCGGCAGCGTATTCAGTTTGCGCACGAAAAACGGTGCGATCCCTGATGCAACGAAAATCGCCGAACTGCTCAATGCCGGTATCGGCGAACGACGTACCGAAGGATTCGGTCGCATTGCGTTCGACTGGTTGGCGACAGCAACGCTGACTATGGTGAAGGATTCGTCCGCAGTACGTGAGCAAGCGGATGCTGCCGAACAGCCGGAGACCAACACAGCCGCGGAAAAAGCCAAAAAATCGGTACCGGCTACAGCGCTACCTGAGCTTGACGCAATGGCGCAGGACATTGCCGTAACGATGGCCGAGCGACTCTTCGATCAACAGATCGAAAATCGAATCATTACCTTTGTTCAGCAATCGGTTTGGCCCGAAGTAGCCAAAGAAATTCGGCGTAATGACAGCTCCAACGGCTCGCTCTCGATGCCGGAAAACAGTCAATTGGCGCGCCTACGAACTATTGTGCGGCGCGTGCAACTCAGCCCTGATCCGGCATCCGTGGCAGCAGAGTTCGCCCGCTTTCGCCCCACAGCTATGCGGGCATACGAGCGCGCCCGCATTCGCAATCAACCATTGAGGACGTGGATCGAAACGTTGCTTACGAACCCGGAGCGTGTTTGGCTGGAATTGTTTGAACCTGAAGCAAAAGCAGCCTATGCGAATGCTGCGGAGAAACATTCGTATGCCGCATGGTGTGCTGAGTTGGTGAGCCAACCCAACGAGCTTTGGAATATCGTATGCCGCGAGGCGATCAGGCCGGTTGCCGGCCAACGTCCGGCTTACCGAACTGATCGTGCATCGGAGGTAGCCTTGAAGTTGCTTGCTGCGGTGCTGGAAGCGCCGGCACAGGTGCGCAAAAATCGTGAGGAGGGCGGCAATGACCGAAACGCAACGTGAGCGAAAGATCGCCCGGCGATTGGTGGTAACCGGCACCTTGCGCCTGTTGACACCCGCACATCTGGGTAATGGTGATGCCGAGGCAATCACCGATATGCCGCTGCTCCTTGATCGAACCAGCAAGCCGGCACGGCCATTTTTGGCCGGCACCTCGATTGCCGGAGGCTTACGCGGCTATTTGCTGGCCTATGAACAGGGTTTCGGGTTTGCTGAAGCGATACGCCGTAAGCCGACTCGTTGCCGACCACTGCTGCCGAACTGCTGTTTGGCGGGGTCAAGGGCGACGAGTATGGTGAGCAAAGTCCACTGATTGTAGATGATGCGTATGGCGATCTGCATGGTGCGCCGTTCGGAGATAACGGGATGGTGTGAAAGATACG